>CAYFIG010000015.1:1335-7820 GCA_964342905.1 uncultured bacterium | reverse complement strand
CGCAACCCTTGAGGGGGAGGTTCGGAAGGGGGACGCAGTCCCCCTCCGAGGGTAGGATCATGAGCGTGCCACTTTCTCAAATGTGGGCGGTGGCGACCTACGTGCTGAAGCAGAAGCTCAGCGGGAGGAAACGCTATCCGCTGGTGTTGATGCTGGAACCACTGTTCCGATGCAATCTGGCTTGCGCAGGATGCGGCAAGATCCAATACCCGGCACAAATCCTCAAGAAACATCTCTCGGTCGAAGACTGTCTCAAAGCGGTCGAGGAGTGTGGCGCGCCCATCGTGAGCATTCCCGGTGGCGAGCCGCTGATGTACCCGGAGATCGACAGGCTAGTGGAAGCCCTTGTGGCGCGCAAGAAGTATGTGTACCTCTGCACCAATGCGATTCTGCTGAAGGAGAAACTGGAGCAGGGCATCTTCAAGCCCTCCAAGTATCTCAGCTTCAGCATTCATATGGACGGTCTCCGTGAAGAGCACGATGCGGCCGTGTGCCGTGACGGGGTCTACGACAAGGCCATTGAAGGTATCAGGGAGGCGCTCCGGCAGGGGTTCAGGGTGACTACCAACACGACCCTCTTTGACGGGGCCAGCCCGCTGCGGGTGCGCGAATTCTTCGACGAGATGATGGAGCTCGGCGTGGAAGGCATGATGGTGTCTCCCGGGTATAGCTATTCCAAAGCGCCGGACCAGGAGCACTTCCTCCGCCGGAGCAAGACCCAGGAGCTGTTCTCCCAGATCCTCTCCAATCCGAAGAAGCACTGGAAGTTTAATCAGTCGCCGCTGTTCTTGCAGTTCCTCATGGGCAAGCGCGACTACGAGTGCACCCCATGGGGAAACCCCACCTTCAATATTTTCGGCTGGCAGCGCCCTTGCTATCTCTTGCAGGAAGGCTATGCCGAAAGCTTCCAGGAGTTGTTGGAGACCACCCGCTGGGAGCACTATGGCCGGAAGAGCGGGAACGAGAAGTGCCAGGATTGCATGGTCCACTGCGGCTACGAACCCACGGCCGTGGATCACACCTTCAGCAACTGGAAGGGGTTCAAGGATTCGGTGGTGACCGCCATCACCGGACAGTTATAGCCCGTGAGTTTGGAAGGCTGGGTGCCCGAGCTTGGTGAGTCTCTGACCCTTGCCCAGGTGATCGATCTGGCCTTTGATTACCGGGGCAATGTCACCGTGGTGAAGACTGACGGGACCGAGATGGTCGGCTATGTCTTCAATCGGAATCACGAAGCCTCGGAGCCGTATATCCTGATGTTTGATCGGGCGGGGGACGGTCCGTTCAAAATCCGTTACTCGGAAATCGCGAACATCAAGTTGACCGGCACGGACATGGCCGCGGGGAAGTCGTGGAGCGCCTGGCGAGAGCGCACGGAGAAGGAGAAGTCTGGCGAGGGTGACAGATATTCTCATCGTCACCGGGGTTGAAATCGAGGCCCGCGCGCTGGCCCGGGAGCTTGGGTTGCCCGCCCTTCCTGCTCCGTCTTTCCCGCTCTTCGGCCGTGGAGCTGTTCGCGTGGCCCCGGTCGGCCTTCGCGCGAGCCTCCTGAGCCCGCGATGGGATTCCCTGGTCAGCGGTTTCCATCGTCCCCTGATTATTTCGGCGGGGACGTGCGGGGGACTGGATCCCCAGCTGGCATCCGGCGACCTCATCCTTCCCGAAAGCGTGCTCGGTCCGTCCGGCGAACGGCTGAATGTGACGCCGTCGAGTCATCGCGCCGCGGTGTCGGTTGCCGGCGGCTCGGGCCGGGCCGGATGCCTCGTCACCACGCGTGAGGTCGTGCAGACGGCGGCGGACAAGGCCGAGCTTCGCGCGAGGACTGGCGCGGTGGCAGTGGACATGGAGTCTTCGATCATCCTCACCGCTGCCTCCGCGGCTGGGTGTCCATCCCTGGTTGTCCGAGGCGTGTCGGACGATGCGCGAGCGGGGCTGCCCCGCGAGCTGGTGGGCTTGATCAACCCCCACGGCCGCGTTCGGCGGGCCCGCGCCATCGCCCTGGCTGTCACTCATCCGGCCGCGATACCCCGCGCGATTGCCCTCCAGCGGAGCACCATGCAGGCGCTCAGGGCTGTGGCGCGGTTGCTGGCCACCCTCATGGCTCACTCGGGCAATAACGGCGCATAAGCTGGATTCAAATCAGGACTCCACCGAATGGACGTTCTGGTCACAGGCGGCACTGGCTTCGTTGGCGCCAACTTGGTCCGTGCGCTCCTTGCCGACGGGCACGCCGTGCGTGTTCTTGCTCGGCCCCGGAGCGACAGGCGGGCGTTGACCGGATGTCCGGTTGAGCTGGTCTCCGGTGATCTGCTTGAGCCCGATTCGGTGCGGCGCGCAGTCACCGGCTGCCGCGTGGTGTTTCACGTGGCCGCCGACTATCGTCTCTGGGCCCGTGACCCCTCAGTCCTCTACCGCACAAACGTGGACGGGACCCGCAACGTCTTCGAAGCTTCCCTCCGGGCCGAGGTGGAGCGGGTGGTGTACACCTCAACGGTCGGGGTCCTCGGGATCCCCAAGGACGGTCGCCCCGGCACCGAAACCACGCCGGTCCGCCTCGAGGAGATGGTGGGCCCGTACAAGCGCTCCAAGTTCCTGGCCGAGCGGGTGGCCGCGGAGTTCGCTCAGAAGGGGCTGCCAGTTGTGATCGTCAACCCGTCAGCGCCTGTCGGACCCTGGGACGTCAAGCCCACCCCCACCGGCCAGATGATTGCGGACTTTCTCAAGGGCCGGATGTTTGCCACGCTCGATACCGGGCTCAACCTCGTCCACGTCAGGGATGTGGCCCGGGGGCACATCCTGGCCGCCGAAAAGGGGCGGGTGGGAGAGAAGTACATCCTGGGTCACCAGAACTGCTCGCTGACCGAAATTTTCGACCTGCTCGCCCGGATCACGGGGCTGCCTGCCCCGCGGCATCAGATCCCATACCCACTGGCGTGGCTCGGAGCACTTGTCCTGGAAGGGGCGGCCCGCCTGACCGGGTCCCCGCCCCGTGTCTCGCTTACCGCCGTGAGGATGGCGAAGAAACGCATGTACTTCAACGCCCAAAAAGCGGTCCGGGAGCTGGGTCTGCCCCAGACCCCCGTGGAGCAGGCGCTCAGGGATGCGGTGGAATGGTTCGTCGCCCACGGCTACGCTCCCGATCCCCCCGGCGCGGGCGGATCCTGAAGGCCGGCTCATGAAGACCGCCGACGTCTGCTCCTCGTTGACCAAGAAGAGCCGCTCCAACTTCTACTATGCCTTCCTCTTCCTGCCTCGCGCGCAGCGGGAGGCCATGTACGCCGTCTACGCGTTTTGCCGGATTTTGGATGACGTGGTGGATCTCGGGGGGGTGGCGGAGGTCCAGCGTCGGGAGCTGGCCCGGTGGCGCCGAGAACTGGCCCGCTGCTTCGAGGGAGCGCCCGAGGAGCCCGTGGCCCAGCGCCTCGCTCAGGTGGTCAAGCGCTTTCCGATTCCCCGGGGCGCCTTCGAGGCGATTATCGACGGGGTGGAAATGGATCTGGACCACTCCCGCTACGAGACCTTCGAAGATCTCTATCCCTACTGCTACCGGGTGGCGGGGGCCGTGGGGCTCTGCTGCATCGAGATTTTCGGCTACAGCGATCCCCGCTGCCGGGAGTACGCGGTCAACCTGGGGGTCGCGCTCCAACTGACGAACATTCTGAGGGACATCCAGGCCGACGCCCAGCGCGGGCGGATCTACCTGCCCCAGGAGGATCTCCGCCGTTTCGGCGTGAGCGCCGAGGATCTGAAGGGAGGTCGTTACAGCCCGGGCTTCGTGGGGCTCATGGGCTTCGAGGCGCGCCGGGCCCGCCAGTTTTACGAGCGGGCGTGGGCCGCCCTGCCGGCGCAGGACGCGCGCCGGCTCGTGGCTGCCGAGATCATGGGTCGGATCTACTTCGCCCTCCTCCGGGCCATCGAGAATCGACAGTTCCGGGTCTTCGGTTCGCGCGTCACTGTCCCGGTTTCGCGGAAGCTGGCGATCGCGCTCTCCTGCTGGGCGAGAGCGCGGCTCCCGAGGGCTGCATGAAACCCTCGGAGGGGGGCTCCGCCCCCCTGCCGACTCCTCCCCCCTGGAGGTTGCGCGGGCGGAGCCCGCGCTCGGGCTCACCGCGAAGAGGGCTATGAAAGCGGCGGTTTACCGAGGCCCCGGGATCGTCGAGTGGAGCGCCTGGCCTGACCCGACCGCGGGGTTTGGAGAGCTTCTCCTTCGGGTACGGGGGTGCGGGCTGTGTGGCTCTGACATCGTCAAGATCCAGGAAGGGCGCGTGGCGCCGCCCGCGGTCTTCGGCCATGAGGTGGTGGGCGAGGTCGTGGCGATGGGGGCGGGAGTCACCCCGTTCGAGCTGGGTGACCGCCTCGTAGTGGCTCACCACGTCCCGTGCTTTTCCTGTCACTACTGTCGCCGTGGCAGCCCCTCCATGTGCCGGAGCTTCAAGGAGGTGGACCTGGACCCGGGCGGGTTCGCCGAAGTTCTCCGCGTTCCGGCCCCCAACGTTCGCCATGCGTCGTTCCGGCTGCCGAAGTCCCTCTCCGACGAGGCGGCCTCGTTTACCGAGCCGTTGGCCTGTTGCCTCAGGGCCGTGAAGCGGGCGGGCAGTCACGCCTCCGGCGCGGGTACCCGACCCGGCGACACCGCCCTGGTGGTCGGACTCGGCTCCGTCGGTTGCCTCCTGGCCCAGCTTCTCAATCGGGCTGGGGTCCGAGTTTTGGCTTCGGAGCCGCTGGCAGAGCGGTGCGCGCTGGGCGCCCTGTTTGGGGCCGAGGCTTACAGCGAGCCTGAGCGTCTCGCCGACGCGGTCAGCGAAGCCACTGACGGGCGCGGCGTGGATCTGGTTTTCATGACCGCGGGTGGGGCCGGACTGCTGGCGACCGTGGCTCCTCTGGTCAGAGACGGCGGGGCGCTTCATTACTTTGCCGGCGGACCGGGTGAGGCCCTGCCGTTGCCGCTCAACGCCCTCTATCACCGGGAGCTCACTCTGACTGCCACCTACTCTACCTCCCCTGCCGAGCTCGCTGAGGCCTTCGAGCTCCTGGTCAGGGGGAAGATACTGATGGAGCCGTTAGTGACTCACCGGCTTCCTCTCTCTCAGCTGGCGGAAGGGGTAAAGCTCGCACTGAGCCGCCAGGCTCTCAAGGTCTTCCTGACCGGAACGACGCCATGAAGGCGATGGTCTTCTATGGTCCCGGCCAGCTCCGCTACGAGGAGCTTCCGGTTCCTGTCCCACTGGAGGGCGAGGCGCTGGTCAGAATCGAGGCTGCGCTCACCTGCGGCACCGACGTCAAGACCCTCCGCCACGGCCACCCGGTGATGATCCCGCGCGTGCCCACCGTGTTCGGCCACGAGCTGGCCGGCACCGTGGCCGCGGTGGGGCGCGGGGTGACATCTGTGCGCGAGGGAGAGCGCGTCGTTGCGGCCAATTCGGCGCCGTGCGGAGACTGCCCCTTCTGCCGTGCGGGGCGCGCGAACCTCTGCGAGGACCTCCTCTTCGTCAACGGCGCTTACGGGGAGTACCTGGCGCTGCCGCCTCGCGTCACGGCCAAGAACCTGGTGGTCATCCGCGAGACCCTCCCGGCGGCCCGGGCCGCTTTCGCCGAGCCGCTGGCGTGCGCGCTCCTCGGAATCGAGCGCGGGCGGGTGGAGCCTGGACACACGGTGGCGGTCTTCGGACATGGCCCACTCGGCTGTCTCCTGGCTATGGTGGCGGGAGCGCGAAAGGCCAGAGTGTTCCTGGTGGGCAAGGCCGGCTGGCGTCTCGACCGGATCCGTGGCTTGAGCCTGGCCGAGTGCCTGGACTCGCTGACGGGAAATGATGTAGCGGCCGAGCTCCGAGCCCGGACCCAAGGCCGAGGGGTGGACGTGGCGGTGGACGCGACGGGCCGCCCCGAGGTCTGGGAGCAAGCGATCGCCAGCGTGGCGAAGGGGGGCACGGTGGTCTTCTTTGGGGGATGTGCTCCAGGGACCTCAGTGAGGCTCGACACGCGGCGTGCCCACTACGACGAGCTGACGCTGGTGGGGGCCTTCCACCACACTCCGGAGCTGATCCGGGCCGCGCTCGAGTGCCTTGAGTCCGAGGCGGTGGTGCCCGATGGTCTCATCACTCACCGGATGGGCCTGTCGGAGGTGCCTCGAGCACTTGACCTGATGGCCCGCGGCGAAGCGTTGAAGGTGCTTATCCGACCCAACGCAGAACGGGAGGACGCATGACGCTAGGCGTTCCCAGGAACCGAAGTTGAACAGGTCAGGACGGTCGACTATACTCACTGCCACGAGGTAACAGAATGAGCGAGCTGAAGCAGATCGTTCTCGCCGGCCCCCGGGGCTTCTGCGCTGGGGTGGAGCGGGCCATCGACGTCGTCGAGCTGGCGCTCCAGGTTTGCTCTCCACCCGTCTATGTCCGAAAGGAAATCGTACACAACCGTCACGTGGTCGAGGCGCTTCGGGCCAAGGGTGCCATCTTCGTGGACGAGCTGGACGAGGCTCCCGA
>CAYFIG010000015.1:0-1325 GCA_964342905.1 uncultured bacterium | reverse complement strand
TAAGAGCAGGGGGCTCAGGGTAATCGACGCGACCTGCCCGTTGGTCACCAAGGTGCACTTGGAGGCTGTCCGCTACGCCCGCGAAGGGTACACCATTATCCTGGTCGGGCACGAGGACCATGACGAGGTGATTGGGACCACGGGCGAGGCGCCGGACAGGATAGCGGTGGTCTCCTCTCCCGAGGAGGCGGAGGTGCTCGAGATCCCTGACCCTGACAAGGTCGCCTACATCACCCAGACCACGCTCTCTGTGGACGACACCCGGGAGATCATCGAGGCCCTTCGCCGACGATTCCCCCGGATCGTGGGTCCCTCCAGGGACGACATCTGCTACGCCACCCAGAACCGGCAGGCGGCGGTCAAGACCGTGGCGAAAGAGGTGGACGTGGTGCTGGTGATCGGCGCGGCCAACAGCTCCAACGCTAACCGACTGCGCGAGGTTTCCGAGGCCGTGGGTACTCGCGCCTACCTCATCAACGATATCCGGGAGATTAAGCCCGAGTGGTTAGAGGGCGTGACCCGCGTGGGGATTACTGCTGGCGCCTCTACGCCCGAGTTCCTGGTCCACGAGGCGGTGGAGGCGCTCCGTCGGATCGGCGCCGTGGAGGCCCGGGAGGTCCACGTGGTGGAAGAGGATGTCCGGTTCGGACTCCCGCACGAGCTGGTGGAGATCGCCAAGCAGGGGGACAACCCGATCCCGGCCCGGCTGAGCGCGGTCCGTCCGGGCTAAGGGCGAGTGCTCCACGTTCAGGATCTCTGCGCTTCCGTGAGGACCATCTGGGTCTGGATGGTCTGAGCGAGAAGCCGTCCCGATTCATCGGTGATCCGCGTCTGCCAGACCATGATGCGCTTGCCCCGATGGAGGGGGACCGCTTCGGCGCGTACCGCGCCCTCGCGGCCGGCGGCGAAGAAGTTGGTCTTGGACTCTATGGTGGTGGTGCCGGCGCCGGGAGGCAGGTTGAGCATGGTGGCGGCGGCCCCCACCGTATCGGCGAAGGCCATGATGGTCCCGCCGTGGAGTGCACCGCCAGCAGTCCTCAACTCGTCCCGGATCGTGAGCTCGGCCACCACCCGGTCCTTGCTCGCCTGGACGAACCGAATCCCTAAGAGGCCTGCCAGCGTGCCGCGGTGCTTCTCCTCCAGCGCCCCCGGATCGGTCTCCATCGGGTCCTCCTTGTTTGGTGGGTACCTGAACTCTCCGCGAGGATACCTCACGCGCCTCGCCTGTCAAGCTCGCTCACGGTTGTCCCCATCGAAGCTCTGATCCCTCCGTGATGCCTCAAAAGTAACTGTTACCGTAGGGGAGGTCGCTGCCTCAAAACAAG
>CAYFIG010000014.1:5894-15985 GCA_964342905.1 uncultured bacterium | reverse complement strand
TGGATCTCATGTACGGCCTCCCCGGGCTCGATCTTCCGACGTGGGAGGCGACGCTCTCGGGAGTGCTCGCCTGGGGACCCGAACACCTCTCGGCCTATGGCCTCACACTGGACGAAGGCAGTCGCTGGGCCGCCGAAGGGGTGGAGGGACTTCCCCCGGAAGAGGCGGTGACCGACCAGTACTGGCTCCTCGCCCGGCTGGCTCGTGAGATGGGTTTCGAGCACTACGAGATCTCCAACTACTGCCGACCCGGCTTCCGCTCCCGCCACAACCAGGTCTACTGGCACGGGCAGGAGTATCTCGGGCTCGGTCCCGGGGCCGCGGGCTTCCTCGGCGATGTCCGCTACACGAACGTCAAGCCCGTCGGGCGCTACTCGGCCATGCTCGAGGCCGGGGAATTCCCCGTGGGCCAGTGGGAGCAGCTAACCGCCCGAGAGCGCCAACGGGAACGCCTGATCCTCGGCCTCCACCTCGGGGACGGCATCCCGCAAGCCTGGCTCGATGCCCGGCTCGCTGAAGGACCCGCGCGTCTTGGCGAACTTCTGAAAACCTGGGAGGCTGAGGGACTCTTGAGGGTTGGAAATGGCCGGGCGCGTCTCACTGAGGCCGGGTTTCTTCTCTCGGACTCGCTGTTCGTCGAGCTCCTCTGATCAACGGACCCAACCGCCGAGTCACGGATTCCGGTCCGCTTGACAAGGCTTGCGTCGGTTGTTAAGACATTGAGGATGGAGGCGGAAGCAATGGCTGAGTCAACCCTCAGCGAACGCAGTCGTCAGGTGCTCCAGGCCGTGATCGAGGAGTACATTGAGACGGCGGAGCCAGTGGGCTCCCGAGCGGTGGCCAAGCATCCCCGCTTCGGCCTTTCCCCGGCCACCATCCGAAACACCATGGCTGACCTGGAGGAGTTCGGTTACCTCGACCAACCGCATCCCTCGGCCGGGCGCGTCCCGACCGACAAGGCCTATCGCTTCTACGTAGATATCCTCGGGACCCAGGCGCGCCTCCCGGAACGTGAGACGGCGTTCCTTCGGACCCACTTCACGGGTCCCGAGATCGGGGTCGAGCAAACGATGGCCGCGACCTCCGTTCGCCTCTCGGCGCTCTCGGGCATGACCGGCGTGCTCCTGGCGCCTCCGCTCAAGCAGACCCGCCTGGCTTCGGTCAACCTGATCCCGCTTCCGAACGACCGGGGCCTTGCGGTGATCATCACCGAAGCGGACTGGGTCACCACCCAGAACCTGACCCTCGAACCGCGCATGGCACCCGAGGATCTCCGCGAGCTGGGGCACCAGATCACCCGCCGCTTTCGGGGAAAGACGTTTCAGGAGATCCTGGAGGAGGTCGCCGCCCCTCCGGATCCGCTGGACCCACTGCACGCGCGGATGGGCACGCTGGTGGAGCAGATCTTTGCCCCCCTCCGCGCCCGGTCTCTGTACGTAGGCGGCGCCACCAACATCCTGGAACACCCCGAGTTCTGGGACATCGACACTATGCGCGCGATTTTCCGGGCCTTCGAGGAGAAGGAACGGCTCATCGACCTCCTCTCCGAGTTGGCAGACGCGAGCGGAGTGTGTGTCGTCATCGGCAAGGAGAACCCCTTCGAGGAGATGCAGGAGTGCAGCCTGGTCACCTCGGCCTATATCTACCAGAACCAAGTGCTCGGGATCCTGGGTGTGGTGGGGCCGAAGCGGATGCCCTACTCCCGGGTCATCTCCCTTGTGGCCGAGACAGCCGGGCGGGTGAGCGAGTCGTTCTCCCGGTACCGGCTGCAGCTCTATCTTCCCTCCTGAAAGTCCCGGCTTCGAGTTCTGCCGTCAACGCCTGCTATAATAAAAATTTGCCATGAGTGACGAAGCGACGCCCGAGGAGGGTGCCCGCGTCGAGGAGCCTATCGCCGAAGGGTCCAACCTCCCGGCCCAGATCATCGAAGAGGAGCTCACCCGCTTGCGCCAGGCCCTGGAGGCGAAGACCCGGGAGGCCGATGCCACCCACGACCGCTACCTCCGCGCGCTGGCCGAGCTGGACAACGTCAAGAAACGGGCTCAACGGGACCGGGAGGAGTACATTCGTTTCGCCAACGAGTCCCTCCTCCGCGAGCTGCTCCCGGTCCTCGACAACTTCGATCGGGCTATCCAGGCGGCCCGGGCAAGCGCGGAGGCCGAGGCGTTCGTGGCGGGGGTGGAGCTGATGCAACGAGAGCTGCTCCGGGTACTGGAGAAGTTTGGCGTGACCGCATTCAGTGCTGTGGGCGAGTTGTTCAACCCCGAGCGCCATGAGGCAGTTGCCCGAGTTCCGACTACCGACCACCCCGAGATGACCGTCGTGGAGGAGACGCTCCGGGGGTACCTGCTCAACGGCCGGGTCCTGCGCCCGGCCATGGTCACCGTCGCGGTGCGACCCGACGATCTGCCCACCCCAGATGGCTAAGCGTGACTACTATGAGACCCTCGGGGTGTCCCGGGACGCCACGGACGGCGATCTAAAGAAGGCCTACCGCCAGCTCGCGCTCCAGTACCACCCCGACCGGAACCCGGGTGACAAGAAGGCCGAGGAACGCTTCAAGGAGATCAACGAGGCCTACAGCGTGCTCTCGGACCCGGAGAAGCGCGCCCAGTACGACCGCTTTGGCACTGTCGGGGCCGGCGTGGGAGTGGATGTTTCCGATCTCGGCTTTGGCACGCTCTTCGACGACCTTTTCGAGGGCTTCTTCGGCGGCACTCCGCGCGGCCGCCGGGCGCGCGCCCGCCGCGGTGAGGACCTCCAGTACGACCTCGAGCTGAGTCTCGATGAGGCCGCCGCGGGGCTCGAGACCAAGGTTCAGATCCCCCGGTTGGAGCTGTGCGAGACGTGCAAGGGGTCAGGCATGGAGCCAGGCACCAAACGCCAGGTCTGCGCGACCTGCCAAGGGCACGGCCAGGTGCGCTTCTCCCAGGGCTTTCTCACCGTGGCACGCACCTGCCCTCACTGTGGCGGGGAGGGAGAAGTCAACCGTCATCCCTGCGAGGCGTGTCGCGGCGAGGGACGCCAGCACCGCGAGCGCATGCTGAGGATCAAGATCCCCGCAGGCGTGGAGGACAGCTCCCAGCTCCGGCTGTCCGGGGAAGGTGCAGTGGGCATCCACGGCGGTCCTCCCGGAGACCTCTATGTGGTGATCCGGGTGCGCCCCCACGAGTTCTTCGTCCGCCGCGGCGAGGACCTCTACTGCGAGCTCCCTCTCACCTTCCCCCAGCTCGCCCTCGGTGACGAGGTGGAGGTCCCCATTTTCGGCGGAAAGGCCCAACTCAAGGTCCCGCCGGGAACCCAGCCAGGTCAGGTCCTGCGTCTCAAGGGAAAGGGAATGCCGAGCCTTCACGGGCGCGGCAGGGGCGACATCTGCTACCAGGTGGTGCTCGAGGTCCCCAGCAAGCTCAACGCGAAGCAGCGGCAGCTCCTGGAAGAGTTCCAGCGTGCCTCCGCGGATGAGTCCGGGCCGCTTCTCGCTTCGTTCCTCAAGCGCATGAAGAAGCTCCTGGGCTCCTGATGCCCACCCGGGAGCTCACAATTCCCGATCGCGCGGAGCTGGAGGAGCGACTGTCGCTCCGGCTCGCGACGGCTGGGTAGGTGGGCAAGTTTCACGTCCGCCCCGAGGCGGTCAGCGGAGACCGGGTCGTCTTCGACGCTCAGGAAACGCGACACCTGGTTCGCGTGCTCCGGCTTGGCCCCGGCGCGGTTGTCCAGGCCGTGGATGGCCAGGGCAGCGAGTTCACCGTCAGGCTGGAATCTCTCCAAGGACGCGAGGCGCTTGGCCGGATCCTCGCTCGTTCTGATCGCCGCACCGAGTCACCCTGCGCGATCACCCTGGCCCAGGGGATCCCCAAAGGGGAGAAGATGGAGTGGATCGTCAAGACAGTGACAGAGCTCGGAGTGGCCTCGGTGGTGCCGCTCCTCACTGAGCGCACCATCGTCCGTCTTCCCCTCTCGCGCTGGCGCGAGCGCCAGCGCCGCTGGCAGCGAGTCGCCAGGGAGGCTGCCAAGCAGTGCGGGCGCTCGGTGATCCCCGCGGTAGAACCGGTGCTGACGCTGGGGGAGTTCGCCGAGAGCCGGCCCTCCGCGGAGCTTGCCCTCTGCCTCTGGGAGGGGGAGCCGCAGGGACTCCGGGGCGTTCTCGATTCGGTGCTGGGGAGCCCGGCTTCCGCCATCCTAGCGGTCGGGCCTGAAGGCGGGCTGGCGGTCAACGAAGTCGAACGGCTCCGCGCCCACGGCTTCAGGACCGCCGGGCTCGGGCCACGAATTTTAAGGACGGAGACCGCTGGCCCGGTGGGGGTCGCGCTGCTCCAGGCAAGATTCGGCGACCTATGAGCCGGGCCGAGGGCTTCACCTACTTCGACGTGGCTGCTGACGTGGGGCTCCATGGCTGGGGGATGACCCTGGAGGCCGCCTTCCGCCAAATCGGCCTCGGCCTCTTCGCCCTGATCGTGGAGCCGGGGAGCATCGAGGAACGGGAGTCGCGCGAGGTGCGCGCTCAAGGGGACACGCCCGAGGCGCTTCTGGTCAACTGGCTCAACGACTGCCTCTATGTGCATGACGTCGAGGGATTCGTGGCCCGCCGGATCGACTTCCCGGTCTTTGAGAAAGCGCGGCTTCATTCGGTCCTGTGGGGGGAGGAGGTGGATCCGGGCCGCCACCGACTCGGTACCGTGGTCAAGGCCGCCACCTACCATCAGCTCACAATCCGTCGGGCCGACGACGGGTGGGAGATCAAGGTCATTCTAGATATTTAGAAGTAGAAGGAGGCCGCGCGTTGTGGAGAGTTGAGACGGTAACGCTGTAAAAAGTGAACAAGTTCCGAGAAACCGTGTCTCCTCTCTGCGACATTTATCTCCGATGCCAGCGGTACGCTTAAGCGAAAGACATTCGCATTTTTAGTTACTTACGCTCATTCCCGACCATTGGCACACCTGTTGCGTGTCTCTCCGTGGTCTTAACCTGCTCGACTGACCTTCTATGGCTCTTCAGCTTACGATTCAAAAGTCAGTGGCGGTGGAGGGGATCGGGCTTCACACCGGTCAGCCTGCCAAGATTACCCTCTCCCCCGCCCCGTCGGACACGGGCATCATGTTTCGCGCCAACGATGCGCACAGGACTTTGATCCCGGCCTCTCCTGAGCATGTGGTGGACGCTCACTTCGCCACTACTCTGGGGGTGAACGGGACCCGGATCCGCAGCGTGGAGCATCTTCTCGCTGCTGCCGCCGCCCTGGGGGTGGACAACCTTTTCGTGGACGTGGAAGGAGACGAGATCCCGGCACTGGACGGGAGCGCCAAGCCATTCGTGGCTCTCCTCTACGCTGCTGGGAAGGATACGCTCCCGGTCCCGCGCCGACCGCTGGTAGTCGGAAAGCCCCTCCGCGTCGGCGACGGAACTCGGTGGCTCCAGGTCCTCCCCGCTGACAGCTTCCGGATCAGCTACACCCTAGATCTTGATCACCCGGCAGTGGGGACCCAGGCCCTCTCCTTCCCCTGCACGGAACGGATCTTTGTCGAGGAGCTGGCCCCGGCCCGGACCTACGGCTTTCTCAAGGACGTGGGCACGTTGCGGAAAAACGGCCTCGCCAGAGGTGGCTCGCTGCATAACGCGGTGGTGGTGGGCACACGGGCAGTCCTGAACGGGAGCCTCCGCTATCAGGACGAGTTCGTCCGGCATAAGATTCTTGACCTGATCGGGGACCTCGGGCTTCTGGGGCGGCCCCTCCTTGGCCACGTCGTGGCCCGGAATGCTGGCCACGCGCTTAACCATCAGCTCACCCTGACCATCCAGCGGGAGTGCACCGAGCCCTCCGGGGCGCGGGCTTCTTCCTAGCCTCACGCTTCTTCGGCCTGGCTTTCCCGCTGCCTTCCCGCGGCGCTATAATGTGTCATTCAAGCCATGCGCGCGCTGGGGAGAGTTGCTCGACTAGGGGTCAGCGCCCTGGTGGCCCTGGGTATTGCCTTCGGGCCCCGCTCGGCAGAAGCTGAAATCCGCATCGGGGACCTCAGCGTATTCCTGAACGACCTCGACGTCACCGCCCAGCTGATCCTCCTGGAAGCCATCCCCCCCTCGTTCCGCGAAAGCCTCGAGAGCGGACTCCCGGTGCAGGCTCGAATCTCTATAGAGCTACGGCAGTACAGTCGCTTCTGGATGGACAGCCAGATCAAGGCACACACCGTAGAGCGTCAGCTCACCTACAACGTGCTGGCCAAAGAGTACAAGGTGGTCTCAACGTCGGGGGAGGAGCGGGAGCCCTACCTCACCAAAGACCTCCGGGAGGCCCAGCGGGTCTTCTCTGAGGTCCGAGAGGTCAAGCTGGCGCGTGCCTCGGCGCTCGACCCCCGCGAGCTTTTCTACGTGCGGGTGCGCGCTGAGGTGAGCGTCGGCGGCCCGAATACCTTTTTCGCCAGGTTGTTCGGCCAGGCGGAAGAGACGCCCTGGGTCACCTCCCCATTGCTGACGGTTACGAGGCGCCAATAATGCCCCTCACGTCCGAGCGGGAGCGACGAAAGCGGAACCTCCTCATCATCAGCGGGATCCTGATCCTGCTTGTGGGAGCGACCGCCTTCGAGGTCGGGATCCGGGCGCCCCAGATCCCGGTGGCCTCCAACCTGATTGTCTTCGCCCTCTTCAACCTGAACGTTATCCTCTTCCTGCTGCTCTTGTTTCTCCTCTTTCGGAACCTGGTCAAGCTTTCCTTCGAGCGCCGCCAGAAGGTCCTGGGCTCCAAGTTCAAAACCAAGCTTGTCGTCGCCTTTCTCTCGCTCACGCTGACCCCCACGCTGCTTATCTTCATCATCGCCTCCAACTTCATTACCACCTCCATCGAGGGGTGGTTCAAGCCGCAGGTCGAGCGGCCGTTGGATGAGGCCCTCGAGGTCGCGCAGGCCTACTACCAAACCCTGGAGGCCACCACGCTCCGGCAAGCTCAGGCCCTGGCCCGGACCCTCGCGCGTGACCGGCTCCTGGCCGAGGACCGCCGGGAAACCCTGGCGGCCTTTGTGGCGGATCAGCAGGAGCAGTTCGGACTGGCAGGCCTGTCCGTGTTCGGCCGGAACGGGGACGAGCTGGTCCATGCCAAGGACCCGGTGCTGGTGGCGGTGCCTACCCGGGAAGTCAACCAAGAGCATCTCCGGAAGGGGCTCGCAGGCCGGGGGCTTACCACGGTCCGCGAGCTCGACAACGGCGACCTGATCCAGGCCGTGGTGCCGATCTTGTCCCCAAGCGGCGAGCGGGAGGTCATCGGGACCCTAGTGGTCTCTACCCATGTGACCCAACGGCTCGAGGCCCGGGTGCGCGCGATCTCCCAGGCCTTCCAGGAGTATAAGCAGCTCAAACTGTTAAAAACGCCGATCAAGGGCATCTACATTCTCCTCTTCCTGCTGATGACGCTCGTCATCGTCTTCTCGGTAACCTGGTTCGGCCTCTATCTGGCCCGGGGCATCACCGTCCCCATCCAGCTCCTGGCCGAAGGGACCCGCGAGGTGGCTGCCGGAAACCTGAATTACAAAGTCCAGGTCCGGGCCGACGACGAGATCGGGATCCTGGTGGACTCCTTCAACCGAATGACCGGGGATCTTGGCCAATCGAAGACCAAGCTGGAGGAGGCCTACCTGGATCTCCAGGCCAAGCACGCCGAGCTGGAGGAGCGCCGCCGGTACACTGAGACGGTGCTCCAAGCCGTGGCCACGGGCGTGGTCTCCCTCGACCCCGAGGGGCGGATCACCACGGTGAACCGGGCCGCGGCGCTGATGCTGGGGCTCCCGGCGGAAGGGACCGTGGGTCGGCCGTTCCGCCAGATCTTTGGCGCGCAGGAACTCAGCGAGATCGGCGCCGTCGTCCAGCAGATGGACCGGATCCGCGAGGGGACCCTTGAGCGCGAGATCCAGCTGCGCCGGGACGGCCATGCCGTGTCCCTCCTTGGCGCGGCCACCGCGCTCAGGGGGACGGAAGGCGAGTACGCTGGCATGGTGCTGGTCCTCGACGACCTCACTGAGCTGCTCAGGGCCCAGCGGCTGGCAGCCTGGCGGGAGGTGGCCCAGCGGATCGCCCACGAGATCAAGAACCCGCTGACCCCTATCCAGCTCTCGGCTCAGCGCCTCCGCCGCCGGCTCGTGGACCGAAGCCCAGATGAGCGCCGCCTCCTGGAGGAGTGCACGGGAACCATCATCCAGGAGGTGGAGGGACTCCGGCGGCTCGTGGATGAGTTCTCCCGCTTCGCCCGCATGCCAGCGCTTTCCCCCAAGCCCACTGATCTCCACCGGCTCCTGGAAGGAGTGGTGACCCTCTATCGCGAGTCCCACCCGGATTTCTCGTTCAAGACCGCCTTTGCTCCAGACCTCCCTGTCTTGGAGGTTGACCCGGACCAGATCAAGCGGGCCGTCCTCAACCTGGTGGACAACGCCATCGAAGCGGTCGGACCGGCTGGAGAGGTATCGGTGGAGACCGCCTTCGTTCCCGACTCCAGGCGAGTCAGGATCAGCGTGAGCGACAACGGCGTGGGCATCGCCCCAGAAAACCGGGACAAACTCTTCCTCCCGTATTTCTCGACCAAGACGGCCGGCATGGGGCTCGGGCTCACCATTGTCCACCAGATCGTCACCGACCACGGGGGGACCATCTGGGTGGAGGACAACCTGCCAAAGGGGAGCCGGTTCGTCTTCGAGCTGCCGGTCGAGCGTTCCCCCAGATCGAGCGAATAGATCATGGCTGGCGAAACCATCCTCATCGTCGACGACGAAAAGGCCATCCAGACCTCCCTCAGGGGGGTGCTGGAGGACGAGGGGTACCGGGTGACCGCTGTCGGCGCCGGCAGCGAAGCCCTGGGGCGGCTCACGGAGGAGACGCCCGACCTCATCCTCCTCGATATCTGGATGCCCGGGATGGACGGCCTCGAGGTGCTGACTGAGATCAAACGCCTCCGACCTGATCAGGCCGTCGTCATGATTTCCGGCCACGGCACCATCGAGACCGCGGTGAAGACCACCAAGCTCGGGGCCTACGACTTTATCGAGAAGCCGCTCTCGCTGGAGAAGACCCTGCTCACCGTGGCCCGGGCCCTGGAGCACTCACGCCTGGAGCGGGAGAATCGCGAGCTCAGGCAGCAGGTTGAGCGCCAGCACCAGATCGTCGGAGACAGCCCGGCCATCCGGGAGCATCGCCGCCAGATCGAAATTGCCGCGCCGACGAACGGGCGCGTCCTGATCTACGGCGAGAACGGCGTGGGCAAGGAGTTGGTGGCGCGGGCCATCCACGCCCTGTCCGCGCGCCGCGAGGGCCCGTTTGTGGAGGTCAACTGCGCGGCCATTCCGGAGGAGCTGATCGAGTCCGAACTCTTCGGCCACGAGAAAGGCGCCTTTACCGGGGCCCTCTCCCGGCGGAAGGGGAAGTTCGAATTGGCCGATGGCGGCACCCTCTTCCTCGACGAGATCGGGGACATGAGCCTCAAGACCCAGGCCAAGGTCCTCCGGGTGCTGGAGGAGCAGGCGTTCGAGCGGGTGGGGGGCAAGGAGACCATCAAGGTGGATGTGCGGGTCATCGCGGCCTCCAACCAGAACCTCCAGGAGCTGATCGGGCGGGGGCGCTTCCGCGACGACCTCTTCTACCGCCTGAACGTGATCCCCATCGAGGTCCCCCCGCTCCGCGAGCGGAAAGAGGATATCCCGCTTCTTGTCCAGCACTTCATCTCGGTCTTCTCAGCCGAGAACGGCAAGCGCCCCAAGACTGTCTCGGTGGAGGCCCTGGCCTACCTCCTCGCCTACGACTGGCCCGGCAACGTGAGAGAGCTCCGCAATATGGTGGAGCGGCTGGTGATCATGGCCCCGCGCGACGCGATCGGCCCGGAGGACTTGCCTCCGCCGCTTCGCCCCAAGGTAGCGGCTCGACTGGAGGAAACGGCCAAGGAGAAGACGCTGAAGGAGGCCCGCGAGGCCTTCGAGCGCGCGTATATCCTGGCCGAGCTCCGCGCCAACGACTGGCACATGACCCGGACTGCCGAGCGGCTCGGGATCGAGCGCAGCCACCTCTACCGGAAGCTTAAGGTCTACCGCATCACCCCTCCCGCATGAGCCTCGGAGGGGGGCTCC
>CAYFIG010000014.1:0-5884 GCA_964342905.1 uncultured bacterium | reverse complement strand
CAACAGCAGATTGCGCGGGCAAAGCCCGCGCTCGAACACCGACGCAAACCAAAAATGCCTTGACAAACCTGTGAGGGGCAAGTAAGGTAGCGGTACACGGACTCCTTTAAGTGGACCCGGCGAGGTCCACAAGGAGAAAAGATGTGACACGGTTTCATTCGAAGACGACGAAATCCCTTCCCTGACGGGGAAGGGATTTTTTTTGCTCTCAGGAGGAGGCGTGGCGACGCGGGAAAAAGCTCAGGTACTGGACGAGCAGGGTATCGACCGGGCCCTGACCCGGATCGCCCACGAAATTCTGGAAAAGACTCAGGGGACAATGGACCTGGCGCTCGTGGGGATCAGGACGCGGGGCGTGTCCCTGGCCAAAAGGATTGCCCAGAAGATCAGGGCCATCGAGGCGGTGTCGCCGCCGGTAGGGGCTCTCGACATCACCCTCTACCGGGACGATCTGGGGCTCCTCGATGAACAGCCCATGGTCAAAGCCACCGATATCCCGTTCTCGATTAAGGAAAAGATGGTGATCCTGGTGGACGACGTGCTCTTCACCGGTCGCACGATCCGGGCGGCACTGGACGCCCTCATTGATCTCGGGCGCCCGAGGATGATCCAGCTGGCGGTTCTGGTGGACCGGGGGCACCGGGAGCTGCCGATCCGCCCTGATTACGTCGGGAAGAACCTCCCCACCAGCCGACGGGAGGTCGTGGCTGTCCTGCTCAAGGAGCATGACGGGGAGGATCGCGTGGTAATCCACGAGCCGACAGAGGAGTAGCGCCATGGGCTGGAAGCGGAAAGACCTGCTCACGATTCAGGAGCTGGAAGCCGGGGAGATCCACACCATCCTGGACACCGCTGAGTCCATGAAGGAGATCGCCACCCGGGAGATCAAAAAAGTCCCCGCGCTACGGGGCAAAACCGTCGTCAACCTCTTCTTCGAGCCCTCCACGCGAACACGAACATCCTTTGAAATTGCCGGGAAGTGGCTCTCGGCCGACGTGGTGAACTTTTCAACTTCGGGATCGAGTGTGACGAAGGGCGAGAGCCTCCTGGACACGGCCAAGAACATCGAGGCCATGAGCCCGGACGTGGTGGTGGTCCGCCACTCCTCCTCCGGCACTCCCCAGCTCCTGGCCGGGGCCCTCCGCTGCGCGGTGGTCAACGCCGGCGACGGGGCCCACGAGCACCCCACCCAGGCCCTCCTCGACCTCCTCACCATCCGGGAAAAGAAGGGGCAGTTGGAGGGGCTCCACGCGGCCATCGTGGGAGACATCACCTACAGCCGGGTCGCCCGCTCGAACATCCACGGGATGCGGAAGGTCGGGATGACCGTGACCGTGGCAGGCCCACCCACGCTGATTCCCCCCTTCATCCAGGAGCTGGGAGTGAAGGTGAGCCACCGGCTGGAAGATGCCATCGCCGACGTGGACGTGATCATGATGCTCCGGCTCCAGCAGGAACGGATGACCTCGTGGCTGATTCCCTCTCTGCGCGAATACTCGCAGCTCTGGGGGCTTACCCTGGACAAGTTGAGCGGGGCGCGCCCCGACGTCTTGATCATGCACCCCGGCCCGGTGAACCGCGGCATCGAGCTGGCGCCTGAGGTCGCGGACGGCCCGTACTCGGTAATCCTGGACCAAGTGGCCAACGGAGTCGCGGTGCGCATGGCGGTCCTCTACCTGCTGGCCGGAGGGAAGTCTCAATGAACAGCCAGCGGGTCCTGTCGCGGCGAGCAGCCCCACGGTGCTCGCTCCCGCGTGCGCCAGGTTGCGCAACGCCCGTCTCCCGATTCCGGGGGTGCGGCGACCGTGTGGCGGTGCGCTCCGCGCCGTGGGGCGCCCCGCTTGCCGCACCACCCGCTGGCTGTTCCCCGGGTGAGCAGGTATGAACCTGCTGATCAAGGGCGGGCGGGTCATTGACCCGTCCAATAACGTGGACTCAATCCAGGACCTCCTGGTCCACGACGGGAAAGTCGCTTCCTGTGGTCCCAACCTCGCTACGCCCGAGGGAACGCCGACCATCGACGCCACCGGCAAGTTCGTCTGTCCAGGCTTCATTGACCTCCACGTCCACCTCCGCGAGCCCGGCTACGAGTACAAAGAGACCATCGCGACCGGAACGCGAGCCGCGGCGGCAGGCGGGTTCGCCGCGGTCTGCGCCATGGCGAACACGTTCCCCGTCAACGACAACCGTGCCGTCACCGACTACATCCTGGCCAAGGCCAAGGTGGAAGGGGTGGTGCGCGTCTATCCCATCGGGGCGGTGACACGCAATCTCCAGGGCGAAGAGCTGGCAGAGTTGGGAGAGCTGGCCAAGGCGGGCTGCGTCGCCTTTTCAGACGACGGAAAGCCCGTGATGAATGCCGGACTCCTCCGGCGGGCCATGGAGTACGTGCTCCCGTTCGGAACCCCCGTCATCTCCCACGCCGAGGAACTCAACCTGGCGGCGGGGGGGGTCATGAACGAGGGCGTGGTCTCCACCGAGGTGGGTCTGAAGGGAATCCCCGCGGCAGCCGAGGAGGTGATGGTGGGGCGGGACATCGTGCTGGCGGAACTCACCGGGACCCCGGTCCACATCGCCCATATCTCCACCGTCGGAGCGGTGCGATTGGTCCGGGACGCCAAGGCCCGCGGGGTCCGCGTGACTGCCGAGGTGACCCCGCATCACCTCCTCCTCACCGATGAGGCGGTGAGGGGCTACGACCCAAACACCAAGATGAACCCGCCGCTCCGGAGCAAACGCGACCAGGAGGCGCTCCTGGAGGGCCTGATCGACGGCACCATCGACGCCATCGCCACCGACCACGCCCCCCACGCCCTGGCGGAGAAGGAGGGCGAGTTCGACCGCTCGGCCTTCGGGATCGTGGGGCTCGAGACCGCTGTGTCGCTCCTCCTGGATCGCCTGGTCCGCCCAGGGCTCCTGGACCTTGCCACCCTGGTCGCCCGCCTTACGGTGGGACCGGCTCGGATATTCGGGCTCCCGGGCGGGACCCTGGCTGTCGGGAGCCACGCGGACATCACGATTCTGGATCCGGAGCGGGAACTCACCATCGAGCCGGCGAGGTTCCATTCCAAAAGCCGCAACACGCCCTTCGGCGGTTGGAAGGTGACAGGGATGCCCTGGATGACCATCGTGGGCGGGAGGGTGGTCATGTGGGAGCGCGTGATCAAGGGGGGGTTCCACGCATGAATCTCGGAGGGGGGCTCCGCCCCCCTTCCGATGCCTCCCCCCCGGAGGTTGCGCGGGCGAAGCCCGCGCTCGAAAGGAAGGCTCCGCGCGTGAGGAAGCTGGCCCTGCTAGCGCTCGCCGATGGCCGGATCTTCAGAGGGGAATCCCTCGGCGCTGAGGGGGAGGCCCACGGCGAGGTGGTCTTCAACACCTCGATGACCGGCTATCAGGAAATCATGACCGACCCCTCGTACAAGGGTCAGATTGTGGTCATGACCTATCCGCTCATCGGCAACTACGGGATCAACGAAGAAGACGTGGAGTCCCGTCGGCCGTGGGTCGAGGGGTTCATCGTGAAGGAGGCCTCTGCCACGCCATCCTCGTGGCGATCGAAGCTGACCCTTGACGAGTATATGAAGCGCCACGGCATCGTGGGGGTCCAGGGGATCGACACCCGGGCCCTGACCCGGCACTTGAGGGACCACGGCGCCCAGGAGGGCGTGATCTCCACCGAGGAGTTGGATCCTGATCGGCTCGTGACCAAGGCCCGTGCGACACCGGGACTCATCGGTCGGGACCTGGTTCGGGAAGTGACGGCAGAGGCGCCGTTTGGCTGGGAAGAGGCGCTCTGGGATCGGCAGAAGGGCTACCAGCCGGCTCCCACGAGACGGTTCAAGGTGGTCGCCTATGATTCCGGGATCAAGCTGAACATCTTGCGGCAGCTGACTGCCTTCGGCTGTGAGGTAACGGTGGTTCCCGCCCGCACCCCGGCCGCGGGCGTGCTCGAGATGAAGCCCGACGGAGTCTTCCTCTCGAACGGGCCGGGAGACCCCGAGGGCGTGCCGTACCAGATCGAATCGGTCAAGAACCTGCTGGGGCGAGTGCCGATCTTCGGAATCTGTCTGGGCCATCAGATCCTGGGGCTCGCTGCCGGCGGGCGTACCTACAAGCTCAAGTTCGGCCACCACGGAGCCAATCACCCCGTGAAGGACCTCCTCACGGAGAAAGTCGAAATCACTACCCAGAACCACGGCTTCGCTGTGGACCCCGATTCGGTGAAGCCGTTCGGGATGGAGCTCACCCATGTGAACCTGAACGACGGGACCTTGGAGGGGATGCGCCACCGCGAGTGGCCCGTCTTCTCGGTGCAGTATCATCCGGAGGCCTCCCCAGGTCCCCACGACGCGAACTACCTCTTCCACCGTTTCGTGGACCTGATGGTCCAAACGAAAGGAGGCTGAGCCGTCCTATGCTCAAGTACCTCATCTCGTACCGGAAGACCGAGGAAGTCGGGCAGAAGCCCGAGTGGACATCGTTCACCACCGAGAGCGATACCGCCCTGGAGGCCCACGCCATCCTGGAGCGCGTCCGCAAGCGCATGTCCGTCCTGGGCGAGCAGCTCTGGGGGAACGGCGAGGTGGTCTGGGTCGGCTCAGGCCGGCTCGACGACATCCTCTACAAGCGCGAGGAAGCCGCCCCCGAGGTCTCCGCCGTCTACGGTGTGATCGAAGAGCGATGATTGAGCGGAGTGAATGACTTTACGGAAGCAGAAGCTTTACCTTGAGACCTCGGTCTTCGGATTTTTAATCGGAGACCGGACGCTCCCCCAGCGTGGACCGACAGAACGTCTCTTTCAGGAGATCGCGGACGGGCATTTCGAGGCGTTTATTTCGGAGGAAGTGCTTCGAGAGCTTAGAAAGGCACCGGATCCGCTGAAAACTCAGCTCCTGCAGATCGTGACAACGCACGGCCTCCAGGAGCTGGAGGTCAACCAGGAAGCCAGGGAGTTGAGCGGGAGGTACATCGAAGTGGGAATCATACCGGCAAAGGTCGAGCCAGACGCGCTTCATATTGCCATCGCGACTGTTCATGGGTTGGATATTCTTGTAAGTTGGAATCTTCAGCATATCGTAAAGACTAAAACGCGACGAGAAGTGAACGCCATCAATACCCTCTGGGGATACAGAACGATTGATCTCGCCACTCCGCAGGAGGTGATCACCTCGTGATCAAAGATGGCCATGACTTCCTGGAATGGCTCCACCAGATCAGGGAGGAGCATGCGCGCGAGAATGAGAAGATGACAGACAAGGAGGTGGTAGCCAAGATTCAAGCTGAAGCCAGGACCCTGCTGGAAGAAGCCGGATACGTGCGGAAGCCTGCGCCCGACGGGCTCGGCTACATCATCGTCAAGCGCGAGGATGCCTGAGTGCCCAAGCGCACTGATATTCGCAAAATCCTGATCATCGGCTCCGGCCCGATCGTGATCGGGCAGGCGTGCGAGTTCGACTACTCGGGGACCCAGGCGGTCAAGGCCCTGCGCGAGGAAGGCTTCGAGGTAGTCCTCGTTAACTCGAACCCCGCCACCATCATGACCGATCCCGAGCTGGCTCACCGCACCTATCTAGAGCCGTTGATCCCGGAGATGGTCGCCAAGGTCATCGAGCGGGAGCGCCCCCAGGCGCTCCTCCCGACCCTCGGCGGCCAGACCGGCCTCAACCTCGCCGTCGCCTTGGCCGAGGACGGCACCCTGGACCGCTACGGGGTCGAGCTGATCGGGGCCAAGCTCCCCGCTATCAAGAAGGCCGAGGACCGGGAGCTGTTCAAGCAAGCCATGGAGCGAATCGGGCTGCCGCTCCCCCGCTCGGGCTACGCGCTCTCGCCCGCCGACGCGCGGGAGATCGTGCGAAAACTGGGCTACCCGGTCATCATCCGTCCT
>CAYFIG010000013.1:0-16506 GCA_964342905.1 uncultured bacterium | reverse complement strand
CGTTTACAGCGTGGACTACCAGGGTATCTAATCCTGTTTGCTCCCCACGCTTTCGTCGCTCAGCGTCAGGGACTGTCCAGCAGGCCGCCTTCGCCACTGGTGTTCCTCCCGATATCTACAGATTTCACCCTTACACCGGGAATTCCGCCTGCCCCTCCAGCCCTCAAGTCCGGCAGTCTACCCGGGCGTTCTACGGTTGAGCCGTAGAATTTCACCGGGCACTTACCGGACCGCCTACGGACCCTTTACACCCAATGAATCCGAGCAACGCTCGCCACCTCCGTATTACCGCGGCTGCTGGCACGGAGTTGGCCGTGGCTTCCTTCGGCCGTACCGTCAACCGATCCGCTTATTCGGCGGACAGGTATTCTTCCGGCCTGACAGCGGTTTACGACCCGAAGGCCTTCATCCCGCACGCGGCGTCGCATTCTCAGGCTTGCGCCCATTGGAAAATATCCTCGACTGCAGCCTCCCGTAGGAGTCTGGGCAGTGTCTCAGTCCCAGTGTGGCTGACCACCCTCTCAGGCCAGCTACCCGTCATCGCCTTGGTAGGCCGTTACCCTACCAACTAGCTGATGGGACGCGGGCCCATCCTTGAGCGCCAGGTCCTTCGATTGCTCTCAGGATCCCCGGCTTTTCCCACAGCCTCCATCGAGGCCGTGGGCTCATGCGGTATTAGCATCCCTTTCGGGATGTTATCCCCCACTCGAGGGCAGGTAACCCACGCGTTACTCACCCGTTTGCCGCTAGACACTCAGCCCTCCATCCCCATCCGCCTTGCGGCCTCAAGGGACTTCAGGCCAAATGTCTCGCTCGACTTGCATGCCTAAACCACGCCGCCAGCGTTCGCTCTGAGCCAGGATCAAACTCTCCATTGAGAAGAAGTTTGACAGCTCGAGACGTCCACTTGAACGACAGGGTCACCCCACCGCCTTGCAGGCGGCGGGGCCACGATCCAGGTTGTCAAAGAGCGAAGCTCTATGAAAAAAACAAGGGCGTCGAAGACGACGCCCTCACCTCGAGATCGGCACCGGGACCACCCCGGTACCACGAGGTGTTTGACCTCCTCTTCAGACCCTCGCTTCTATATTTTTAACCTGTCAAAGACAGCTTTCAAACGAGTAGATGAACAGCCCTCTTGTACCGATCCCTCTACTACAAGTATCGGTCAAGCTGAGCGGAGTTTCAAGTGTATATTGATAGCACCGGCGGCAAGGGTTGTCAAGGGCTTTTTTCCCTTTTGGCCCTTTGGGGCCTGGAGGGGGGCTGGTTCCAACCCTGGCCCTCCTCGTCCACCACCCGCCCGTCCTTCAGGTGAAGGACCGACCGGCCGACGTGGAACATCCCCCTTGAACCCCTCCCGGCCGGCTGGGCCTTTCCCTCCGGGACCCCGTCGTGGTCGGATGAAAAACCCTCGTACTCATCCATCTCCACCACGGAATCCGGCCGGACCGTGATCTCGAAGCAGCGCGCGATCCAGAAACGGCGCTTCCCTTCCGGGTACTGCATCCCATTGCGGAACAGCTCGATCAAGCTCTTTCGGTCCATTTCCCTTCCTCCTCCTGCACGCACTGTTACTAGGTAGCTTACACGAGTTTTCCACATTTGTCAATATCTCCTTCCAGATATGGATACAGCTTGATTCCTTCCTTAATCCGTAGTACACTTTATGCGCAATGGAAGGAGCCGCGAGGAATCGGCCTGCGGAGCTGATCCAGATGGGCAGCTGGGTCAGGGCCCTGCGCAAGCAGCGGGCCATGAGCCTGGAGCAGCTATCCGCCAAAAGCGGGGTTGCCCTGGCGACCTTGAGCCGGATAGAGAACGGCAAGGGGCCGGGCACCTTCCGCACCCATCAGAAGCTGGCCGACGCCTTCGGCCTGACCCTGCCGGATTTCTACCGGAACCTCCGTTTCGAGGACTCGGAACCTGCCCTTCAGCAATCGCGCGGCGAGGCGGAAACCTTCACCTACGATGAAAAGGCTACCTCTGTTCTGCTGGCCAGGCAGTCCGCATCCAAGCAGATGTTTCCCCAGATGCTCTTTCTCAAACCGGGCGGCAAGACAGCGCTGGAGCAGTACTCCCTGGGGACGGACCGCTGGCTTTTCGGACTGGAGGGAGCCGTCGTGGTGACGGTAGGCTCCAAGGAATATCGGCTGGAGGAGGGGGGCACGCTCTACTTCAAGGCGACCCTCCCCCACCGGGCGGAGAACAGATCGCAGCGGCTGGCCAAGGTGATCTCCGTCACCAGCCCCGCCACCTTCTAGGGGAACAACACGAGGAGACAAGCCATGAAGAGGGGAAGGAAGAAGATCCTCATCTGTGACGATGAGCCGGGTGTGCGGGACGCCCTCCGGCTTATCCTGGAGACGGACTACAAGCTCTACTACTCCCGGAACGGCCGCGACGCTGTCGAGCGGGTGGAGCGGTTCAAGCCGGACTTCGTCATGATGGACATCAAGATGCCGTTCCTCAACGGGCTGGAGGCGTTGAAGCAGATCCGCCGGACGAACCCGGCGGTGCCGGTGCTTGTCGTCAGCGGATACGAGGCCAGCGACGTGGCGGCGGAGGCGATCAGGGCCGGGGCGAACGACTACCTGACCAAACCGTTCCATAAGGACGAGGTGGCCAGGAAGGTGCGGAGCATGCTGGGAACCCAGAAAGGCCGCACCGTCCGATGACCCTGCGGCTCCGGATCATCAGCCTCATCGCACTTTTGGCGGTGATCCTCGTCGCCGCCTTCACCGCCCTGCTGATCCAGCGGCAACTGCGCGTCATCACGGAGAACAACCAGTTCCGCGCCCGCATCGGGAGCTTCGCGGCCAAGGGGGCCTTTGAACGGGCGCTCCTGACCTCGATCCGCGCCGGCAATCCGCCCCAGGCCTTCCAGGGGCTCATCCCCGTGCTCAAGGAGGGCCAGCTGGCGGAGGAGGTGCTGGTGGCCGATCTGGAGGGAAGGCTGGTGGCCGGGTCGCGCACGCGCCTGGGTGAGGCCAAGCTCACCGCCGAGGAAACCCGCTGGACCGACTATGCGCGCAAGACGTACAGCCCGAAATCCTGGTTCTACGCGCGGGTGGAGCCCGGCGAGGCCACCTTCTACGCGCCGGTCACCCTGGACGACGTGCCCCAGTACATGGCGATCCTGCGCTACTCCCTCGGAAACATGTCGCAGGCCATCCAGGAGGTGTCCGGCCTGTGCGTGCTGGTGGCGCTGGGGGTGATCGCCGTTCTCGTCCCCCTCTGCCTGCTGCTCATCCGCTCCATCCTTCATCCCATCCAGATCCTGAATGATGCCACGCGCGACATCGCCGCGGGCAATCTCAGCCAGAAGGTGGAGGTGCCCACCGACGACGAGCTGGGGGAGCTGGCGGACACCTTCAACCAGATGACCTCGGCCCTGGTGGTCATGAAGGCCCGCGCGGAGAACGCGAACCCCCTGACCAAGCTGCCCGGCAACAACGTCATCCACGAGGAGATCGAGAAGCGGATCAAGGGTAAGAAGAAGTTCGTCGCCGTCTACTCGGACCTCGACAACTTCAAGGCCTTCAACGACAAGTACGGGATCGGCGACGGCGACAAGGCGATCAAGCTCACCGCCCAGGTCATGAAGGAGGCGGTCAAGAAGGGGGCCCCGGGGGATTTCTTGGGCCACGAGGGAGGGGACGATTTCATCGTCCTGACCACCCCGGAGAAGGCGGACGTGGTGACCGGCTACATCTGCACCGAGTTCGACAAGCGGGTCCGGGAGCTCTTCTCGGAAGAGGATCGCCAGCGCGGGTACATCGTCTCCAAGGACCGGGAGGGGAACGTCAAGCAGTTCCCCATCATGACGATCTCGCTCGCCGGGGTCACCAACGCCCACCGGGAGCTGGCCTCCTACGCGGAGGTCACCAACATCTGCGCGGAGGTGAAGAAAAAGGCCAAGCTCACCTCCAAGGGCGCCGGCAAGTCCAGCTTCGTTCTGGACAAGCGGACCGGCCAGGAAGCGCCGGCGGTAGCCCATCCTCCCGCCGCCGGAGGCGAGGCCCACTAGCGCCGGGATTCGCCGGCGGCGCCTCGCACGCCTCGAAGGCGTTTCCCTTACGTCGCCGCCCCCGCCGGCTTAAACCGACCGCAGAACCGCCCAGACCTCCCCCTTGTCCTCGACGTAGTTGACGAGCCCGAAGTCGAGCACCTGCCCCGACTGAAGCGCTGCTTCCGCCAACACCGGCAGCAGCCAGAATTCCAGCTGACGGGAGAGCTTGCGGGTGATCCGAACGGCCGGCATCCATTGCGGCGTCAACTGCCGTGCGGTTTCCTTGTCCACGACCGCCGCATCCCAGAGCGCGATGTCACCCTCCTTTCCCTGCTCCATCACGACCGAAGAGGCCCCCGGCACCGGAATGACTCTGTGCTGATTTCGATCCGCCGGGAAATTCCGGGGGACGGAAAGGGCTTCGCTCAGGAAGAGCTTTAACTGCTCTGGCCCTAAACGAATCTTGGCAACCAGGAGGGTTTCCCCGCCACGCTGTTCCAGGTACCAACCCCGTTCCAAAAGTTTCCGACTCCGGCTGAGGTGTCCGATTGCGGAGGTGACTTTCTCTCGGTTTTCCTTCTCCGTAGGAGAGTAAGCGAGTCGAACCATATCGTGGGCCAGCGCGCGGGTCGGCCGGTTGGCTTTTCCATAACTCTTGTTATAATCCCCCAGGATCTCATCGTAATCGCGCCCTCCCTGCCGTTCTACCGCCACCGCCATCCTTCCGATGGCTTTGAGCTTAGCCTGGTAAGCCTTCCAATCCGCGTCCAAGGCCAGCGGTATCCCCAACTGAAGCAGGTTGGCCGGATCCTGGTAAACGGTTTCGCCCGGCTGAGCGATCTGGATCCATTGGGTGACCGCTGCGTCCGCCATTCCCACGGCCGCCAGAAAATACCGGACGATTTGTTCCGTCTGATCCGGGAACGCTGACTTCAGCGCGCGTAACCCGTCCGGCAAGCCGTTGATCAATACGAAGTGGACGTCAATCCGGTTCTCCGCCAACCGGTTCAGGAAACGATGGACCCCGTTGGAAACCGTTTGATGGTTCGCCGGATCGAGTCGAAGCGAATCCAGCGTGTGACGCCACAGCCAGCCGACCTCCTCCATCTCGGCCTCAACATCCGGCCGGAGTTCCACTTCCTCCGCGCCGGCCGGTTGAACAAAACCTCCTTTCTCCAATACCGAGGCGAGGGTGTCCTGGTTGTTCCAGCGAACCCAGCGATGAGTAAAATCCGACACCTCTACCTTCACGGTCCCCTTGAGACCGCTTGACGCGCTGAAAAGCTTGCTCCATGCACTTCGCTCATCTCGGAAATGACGCCACGCAGTCAGAGAAGCGTTCTCTGTGCCGACGAACTTATGATCGAAAGAGCGCTGGCCGTCCATGCGCCAAATTTTCAACCTGATCGGTCTCGGTTTGTAGGTGCTGCCGCTTTTCGGCTCCTCATCTCCAAACTCGATCAGCCGTCCTGTGCGGGGTCCGTACACAAAGTACCGTTTGGCTTGAATGACGCTTCTACGTGTCCCCAGATAGCCTACAAAACGGCCCAAAAAATCTTGATTCGATGGGAAAGCGGATGTTCGGGGATGATTGTGTATATCGAACAAAACCTCCAAAGAGACCTTAGGGTTCTTTGCGCTAAGCTGTTCCACAAAATTTGAAAAGGAATTTCCTACGTCCACCCTGGAACCGACCTCTGCTGCCAGGAAGGGAATCCCGTCGACTAAAAACCCGAAGATCCCGTATTCCCTCGTCCGTTTTTTGAGCAAACCTTGGATTCCAACAGTCGTCGGTCGCTCGACGAGGTAAAGCCTCCCCTCCGCCTTGAGGTCGATCTCTTCCTCGGTTCGAACAGAGTGTGCGAACCTTGGTAGATGATGAAGCGCCTCCTCCATGCCGGCCATCGCCGCCCCGGACAGGGGAAGATCGGTCGGCAGCGGCACAAGGGCGGGCAGAGTCTGGCTGCCATCATCATCCTTGTACGGCTTCCAGCGGATCGCCCAGGCACGTCCCGATGGGTCGGTCCCAACGCCCAGCAGGTACCGGTCGCTCAGCCGGTGCCAGAAGAACTGCCCGGCTGGGATCTTCAACCGGCCCTCCTGAAAGAGGACGCGAGCCTCCCAGGAGAATGGCTTCCAGCCGGACAGGTCCTGGATGAGCAGGGTGAGTCGCAGGGAGCCGTCCTGCTCCAGATGCCCCGCGAGCCACACGTCGCTATCTTTCGCGACGATCCGCCGGTCGCCCTCCGGTCCCCGCACATCCTCCGAGGGCACGAGCTCATCCCGGAATTCCTGGGAGGCCTCTTCGGTCTCTGCCCTGTAACGGACCGTCAACCGAAGCTCTGTGCCCGTCAGGAACTCCTCCTTGCGAACGCTGGCCTCCCACCGGACCGGCCTGCCTTCTCTCTCCGCCTCCAGAGAAAACCGGTCGAACAGGGGCGACTGCTTGCTCCGATCTGCGGCCCGCCCCCATTCGATCCCATCCAGAGGAACCTCGCTTGCAGCCCGAAGGCCATCAGCCGGAAGCTCGCCAGCAACGAAGTGCGCCTGCCCCTTGTCCCAGACAACCAGCCGACCCTCGCTGAACCGGAATCCCGCCGGGTTCCAGAACAGCTTCTGCGCGGGGGGCGGCAGCTTGTCTCGTGCAATGAGGTCGAAGAGCGTCAGCTCACCACTCTCCTGCTCTGAAAGCGGAGCCAGCACCCAGACCTGCCGCCCATAGGGATCCCCCACGAGGATCCGGCGAGTCGGAGCATGGAAGGTGATCGGGATCGGATGGGCATGGTCAAGCTCCTCGTAAATGACCGGCAGATGGATGATCTTCTGTGGGTCCGCGCCAAGAACCTGCTCCCCTCTCACGCGGGGTCTGAGTACCAGGATCTGTTGGGAGTCGGGACTCGACACCACAAGCTCTCCGCTCACCGGCTCCACAGCGATGCGCGTGTGGAAAGCCCACCCGCTCGGCAGGGGAATTCTCCCGAGCCGATCGTATCGGGACGATTCCTCGTCCCACCGGAAGGCGACCAGCGCCGCCTCGCCGGGCCGCGGCCGCTCAACGGCCCAAACCCATCCCCGGGAGGTATCCTCCGCGAGGTAACCGGGATCCCGCAGCGTTTTGAAGGCCGCGGTCTTGTCCTCGGTGAGGGGCTCCCAGAGCGCGTAGTGAACGCCTTTGGTCCGGACGTCCCGCCGATCGACCCCCAGAAACAGGGCGTGCCGCCCGGCCCGGTCAAAGACCGCTGCGTGGGGCTTTCCCAGACCCTTCATGTGCCTGGTGCCAACAAACGTGGAATCAACCAGGGACGGAGTGGGCCCCGGCTTCCGATTGAGAACCAAGTTGTAGGAGGAAAGCGTGTCCCACGTCCACACCAGAAGATTGAAGGTCAGACTCTCCAGCGTGGGAACCAAGAGCAGGAGCGTGGAAGGATCTGCAAGGTCGGCAACGACCTCGACATGAGACCACAGGAACTGCTCCCGGTCCGGCCAGTGCTGGAGGAGCCGAACCCGCCTGCCGTGGAGCAGGGCCAGCAAATCATCGGTGACCCAGCGAAACTCCCTCGGCCGATCCAGTAGCCACCGGCGTCCCGCGGGGCTGAAACCCCCATCGAAGGTGTCCAGGACCTTGGGCTGCTCCACCACCGGAACCTGCTCCTCCATGCCGGTCGCGTCCGGGCCCGGAGAGGGCGGTGACACCATGGAAGAGATCATCTGCAACCGCTCCAGGGAATGGGTGACCGCGTAGATCGTCCAGTCGCTCGGCCCCTCGAGGATCGGGGCCAGCCAGATTCCCTCCTTGTGGGCGATCCGAACGAGGTCGTCCTCCAGCCGGGCGTTCCACATGAGCAGCCCCACTCCCTGAGGCCGCAGGACACCTCCCACCTCCGCCAGGTAGGCCTTGGCCAGCCCGGTGCCCGGCGCGTTGAAGAGGGTGACGTCGAACTGCCTTCCCTGAACCGGATCGAACAGGTCCCCTTTCAGTGTCACGACGCGATCCGCGGGAATGCCCAGGCGCTCCGCGTGACGGCGCGCCTGACTGACTTCAAGGTCGTCGATGTCCGTGGCGGTTCCATGCCGGGCACCCAGATGCTTCAAAGCGGCAAGGATAAGGATGCCGCTGCCGGTTCCCACATCGACCACCTCGGCATCCTGGAAGATGGGCCCAAGCTTCTCCATCGCCTCGAGCATGAGCAGCGTGGCCGGATGGGTCGGCCGGAATACCCGGCTTTCCACATCGTTCAGCTCGCTGGCAAGCTGCCTCAAGCCCGCAGAGGGTCCTTTCAGCGAAGAGGCAACGGCTCGAAAGGTGTCCCTCATGTTCAGCCCGATGTGCCAAGCCGGCAGGCCCTGCCCCTGGAATCGCCGGCCGTCGGGAGTCTGGGGATACTCTGGTGAGTCAGTGGGTATCTCCTTCAGTCGCACCGCGGAATGGAGGGCGTGTTCACGGGCGGCTTCAAGGAAGAGATCGGCCACGCCGGGCGATTCGGTCCAGACCTCCAGGCGGCCGCTGGGGGCTATGAGGCGAAACAGTTGCCCGGGCAGCCGGCGGTCCGGGTGGAAAAGATAGGAGCCCCGCTCCGGATCCGGATCGGAGGGCGGGAATTGGAACAGGATTCGATCGACCGACCCCAAGCCCCAGGAAAGTCCGGAAACAACCTCCCGGACATCCGCCATGACAAACTTGACGTTGGGCGGGAAGGCGTTCGGATCGAAGTCCTCCAGACCCTTCCAGGAGTCCTCGATGCCAAGGAAATTTTTCTCCGGGTCATCGATGGCGCGCTTCTTGAGTTCCCAGCCCGGGGCGAAGCCGATCTCCCACTCGACCGGCAGACTGTTGTCGAAGATCTTCTGCCAGCTCGATGCGGGGGAGCGAAGGGTCTCCAGTGTGACGAATCGCTCCTCCATCCCGGCCTGGGTGAGCTGCTCCTCGAGGCCGGCGCGGACTTTCTCGGACTGCGGGCCGCGCAGGGCATAGGCGGGCGGCTGGACCAGCACGAAGGAAAGGAGCAGCCAGGTGCTCAGGATTCGCATGCGTGGGGACGGATGCATCGTATCCACAAGTTTATCTGATGCCGGCGCCCGGATTCAAGGGTATAATCTGACTACGATTACTACTTACAGAGAGAGGCGGAGGAACTGGCGCTTGCCGACCTTGAGGATGGAGCCGGATTTCACGGCGACGCCGGCCTGGGGGTCGGTGAGGCGCTCGCCGTCCAGGTCCACGGCCCCCTGCTCGACCAGTCGGCGGGCCTCGGAGCGGGAGGGAGCGAGCCTGGACTCGGCCAGCAGGGCCACGAGGGAAACCTTTCCGTCCTTGAGGAGATTCGCCGGGATCTTGAACTCGCGGATCTGGTCGGGGGTCTGCCGCTGGCGGAACACCTTGTTGAAGCCGGCCTCGGCTACTTCAGCCGCCTTCTCCCCGTGGAACTGGGCGGTGAGGATCTGCGCCAGCTTCTGCTTGGCCTCCATGGGGTGCATCGCCTTGACCTGGGCCGCCTCCTCGTCGGTCAAAAGCTCGTAGTAGCGCAGCATGAGGGAATCCGGGATCGACATGATCCTCCCGTACATTTCATCGGGAGGATCCGTGACGCCGATGGCGTTGCCCAGGGACTTCGACATCTTCTGCGTGCCGTCGGTTCCTTCCAGCAGCGGCAGGGTGAGCACCACCTGCGGCGCCTGGCCGAATCGCTCCTGAAGCGCGCGGCCCATGAGGAGATTGAACTTCTGGTCGGTGCCGCCCAGCTCCACGTCCGCCTTCAGCGCGACCGAGTCGTACGCCTGGAGGACAGGGTAGAGGGATTCCGAGACCGTCAGGGAAACGCCGGATTTGAGCCGCTCGGTGAAGTCGTCCCGCTCCAGCAGGCGCGGCACGGTGAGCTTGTTCGCCACGGCCAGGAAATCGGCCAGCCGCATGGGGCCCAGCCATTCGCTGTTGAACCGGACCTCGATCCGGCTCACGTCCAGGATGCGGGAGATCTGCTCCCGGTAGGTCTTGGCGTTGGCCGAGACCTGCTGGGGGGTGAGGACCGGCCGGTCCTCGGCGCGGCCCGATGGGTCGCCGATCATGCCGGTGTAATCGCCGATCAGGAAGACGACGCGGTGGCCGAGTTTCTGGAACTGGGCGAGCTTTCGGAAGAGGACAACGTGGCCCAGGTGCAGGTCGGGGGCGGTGGGATCGAAGCCGGCCTTGACGACGAGCGGCTTACCCTGCCTGAGCTTGGCCTCGAGCTCCTTCTCCGAGATGAGCTCAGCGGTACCGCGCTTCAGAAGGGCAAGCTGCTCGCTGAGGGACATGGGATTGCTTCGACCACTCCGTGGTCTCGCAATGACGAAAGGATTAGACGCGTTTGAGACTGAGGGCGATCCGCCGCTGCTCCTCATCCACCCGGAGCACCCGCGCCTGCAGCGTGTCGCCCGCCTTGTACTGACCTTCCAGGAAGGAGACCATCGCCTCGGGCTGGCCGCCGGGGGATTCGCCGCCCTCCTCGCCCTTGGGCCCCCGCCGGGCGCCCCGCTTGAGGTTGGCGGGGAGACGGATCGGCAGCTCCGAGAGGTGCGCCAGCCCGTCCAGGTCCTTCTCGATCTCGATGAAGATGCCGAAGGGGGCGATCTTGGTGATCTTTCCCTCGACGAGCGTCCCGGTGGGGTACCGCTCGGCGATGGAGCGCCAGGGATCCGGCGTCAGGGCCTTGAGGGAGAGGCCGATCTTCCGATTCTCCGGTTCGGCGGAGAGGATCATGACCTCCAGATCCTGCCCCTTCTTCAGGCACTCGAAGGGATGGTTGTACCGCCGGGTCCAGGAAAGGTCCTGCACGTGGAGCAGCCCCTCGATCCCCTCCGCCAGCTCCACGAACGCCCCGTACTCGGTCATGTGCTGGACGCGTCCCGTGACCCGGCTGCCGACCGGATGCTGCTTGAGAAACGCCTCCCAGGGGTTCTCCTCCATCTGCTTGAAGCCGAGGGCGATCTTCTGGTTCTCCCGGTCGGCGCTCAGGACCACGCAGTCGACCTCGTCCCCGACCTTGACCATCTCGCTCGGATGCGACGGCCGCTTCGTCCAGGAGAACTCGGAGATGTGCACCAGCCCCTCCAGCCCCTTCTCCAGCTCGACGAAGGCCCCGTAGGGGACCACGGAGACCACCTTTCCCTTGAGCCGTGTCCCGACCGGATACCGGGTCTGGACCTGGTCCCAGGGATTCGGGGTGAGCTGCTTCAGGCCCAGGGAGATCTTCATCGTCTCCCGGTCGAAGCCGAGCACCATGACGTCCAGCTTTTGTCCCACGGAGACCGCCTCGCTGGGATGCCCCACCCGGCCCCAGCTCATGTCGGTGATGTGCAGGAGGCCGTCCACTCCGCCGAGATTGACGAACGCGCCGAAGTCGGTGATGTTCTTGACCGTGCCGTGGCGGACCTGCCCCACCTCGAGCTCATCCAGGATCTTCTGCCGGACGAGGTCCCTCTCCTTCAGGAGGGCCTCCCGGCGGGAAACGACGATGTTCTTGCGCGCCTTGTGGATCTTGATGATGACGACCCCGAGGGTCTGGCCGACCAGCGAGTCCAGGTTGCCGAATCCCCGCAGGAACACCTGCGAGGCGGGAAGGAACGCCTCGACCCCCGCCACCTCCACCATGAGGCCGCCCTTCACCTTGCGGCTCACCTTGCCCTCGACGAGATCCCCCTCCTTGGAGACCGTCAGCAGCCGCTCCCAGCCCTTGACCCGCTCGGCCTTGCGCTTGGAGAGGACCACCAGGCCTTCGTCGTTCTCCACCGCCTCCAGGAGAACCTCGACCTCCGCGCCGACCTGGAGCTGGCTGCGATCGTCGAACTCCTCCAGCGCAATCATCCCCTCGGACTTGTAGCCGACATCGACGAGGACCTCGGTGGCGGTCACGGCCAGGATCCGGCCCTTGACCAGCTGGCCGTCCTGCAGCTGTTTCAGACTCTCGTCGTACAGCTGTGACAGCTCTTCCGTGGTTTCAGGCACCTTTTCGGGCTCCTCGGACATAATGCAGAATTCTAGCAAGGACATCGGTTGATTTCAATCGAGTATTGTCGATCCGCACGCATCCCGATGCAGGCCGCAGAGGGGACGCCTTCCGGCCAAGATCCCGCCGGTCCCGCTCGCGCACCTGCCGGGCCACCTCCCTGAGGGGGATGCCGACGCCGGCCCGTCGAAGCTCCGCGTGCCTGCGGCGGGCGCGCTCCGCGGCGCTGGCGGTCAGATAGACCTTCAGGTCCGCCTGCGGGAAGACCACCGTGCCGGTGTCCCTTCCCTCCGCCACGACGCCGCCGCCCGCGCCGATCAGCTTCTGCTGGCGCACCAGCGCCCGGCGGACGCCGCGCAGCGCCGCCACATGGGAAGCGGCCTCGGCCACCCTCGGCTGCCGGATCTGACGGGTCACCTCCCGGCCGTTCAAGAAGACCCGTACGCCTCCCGCCCGACCTTTCCGGAAGGTAATCCGGCACCGGCGGGCCAGTTGGTTCAGCCGGCCGGGATCGTTCAACGGAAGCCCTTCCTGCAGAGCTCTCCATCCGACCGCACGGTACATGGCGCCGGTGTCCAGATAGAGGTAGCCCAGCCGCCCCGCCAGGAGGCGTGCCGCCGTGGACTTCCCGGTGCCGGCGGGACCATCGATGGTGATGATAAGGCCCTTCCGGCTCCTGCGCCGGGTCAACAACCCGATACCTCCCTCCGCCGACCCTGAGCGGCCGTCAGCCACCGCCGCAGGCCGCGGAAATCCCGGCGGGCGATGAAGGATCGTGCACGGACCAGCTCACGCTGGAATTGGGCCAGGGCCGCGCCGATCGCACGAGCGTTGGTTCGACAGATCTCGGCCCACAGCTCCGGGTCCCCCTGAGCCACCCGCGTCGTATCGGAAAACCCGCCGGCCGCAAGCCGCAGCGCCGCCCGCTGCGGGACCGAGACGAGCGCCGCGGCGGTCAGATGCGGAAGGTGGCTCACCTGCGCCACCATCTGGTCATGCCGGTCCGGGGAAAGCAGCACCACGCGCGAGCCGACCCCGCGCCAGAGCGACCGCACGCGTGCAACCGCGGCCGCACGGCTGCGCGCCGTCGGCGTAACAACGCAGATTGCTCCTTCAAAGAGGCCGCCGTCCGCCGCCTGCAGGCCGGAGCGGTCGGAGCCGGCCATGGGATGGCAGCCCACGAAGGAAATCCGACCCGGCAGGATCTGATCCAGCTCGCGGACGATCCGGGCCTTCGTGCTGGCCACATCGGTCAGGAGGAATTCCCCGTCGCTCCAGCGGGCAAGCTCACGCGCGACGGGGACGACCGATAGCGGCGGGACAGCCAGGACGACGAGGTCCGAGCCTTGCGTCCCCTCGCAAAGGCAGGTGGTCCCCCGGTCGATGGCCCCACGCGCCTTCGCCTGCCGGATCGTGCCAGGACGGCGGGCAACGCCCACCACCCGGCGGGCCAGCCGGCGGCGCCGCAGGGCGATCCCCAGCGAGCCGCCGATGAGCCCCAGCCCGACGATGGTGACCTGACGGAAGGTCACAGCTCCCGCCCGATGGCGTGCGCGATCCTCCGGAGCTCCAGCATGAGCTTGGAAAACTTCTCGGGGAGCATGGCCTGGGGACCGTCGCAGAGGGCCTCCTCCGGCTTGGAGTGGACCTCGACGAGCAGCCCATCCGCGCCGGCCGCCACCGCCGCCTTGGCCAGGGGGGGAACCAGCCCCCATCGGCCGGCCGCGTGGCTCGGGTCCACCACTACGGGCAGATGACTCACCGATTTGATGATCGCGATGGCGCTCACATCCTGCGTGAATCGGGTCTCCGTCTCGAAGGTCCGGATCCCGCGCTCGCAGAGGATCACGTTGAAGTTCCCGTTCTGGAGGATGTACTCCGCGGAGAGCAGCCAGTCCTTGACGGTGGAGGCCATGCCGCGCTTCAACAGGACCGGCTTCTTGGAGCGCCCGACCTCCTTCAGGAGATCGAAGTTCTGCATGTTGCGCGCGCCGATCTGGATGATGTCGGCGTGCCGCTCCACAAGCTCCAGGTCCCTCACATCCATGAGCTCCGTCGCCACCGGCAGGCCCGTCTTCTTCTTCACCTCCGCCAGGAACTTCAGGCCCTCCTCCCCGAGGCCCTGGAAGCTGTACGGCGAGGTCCGCGGCTTGAAGGCCCCGCCCCGCAGGATCACCGCACCCGCCTTCCGGACGCCGCGGGCGATGGACAGGAGCAGCTCGTAATTCTCCACCGCGCACGGGCCGGCCATGACGACGACCCGCTTGCCGCCGATCTTGATGCCGTCCACATCCACCACGGTGTCGCTGGGCTTGAACTCGCGCGAGACCAGCTTGTAGGGCGCCAGAACCGGCATCACCTTCTCCACCCCCGGGAAGATCTCCAGGGGCTGGACGCGCAAGAGGTCCTCCTCCCCGATCACCCCGATGATCGTCCGCTCCACACCGCGCGAGATCATGGGCTTTAATCCCAGCGACTTCACCCGGGAGACGATGTGCTTGATCTGAGATTCCGACGCGTTGGGTTTCAAGACGATGATCATGCGTGCAGCTCCTCCCTCAATCCTCGGATGAATGCCTCGTTCTCCTGGGGCAACCCCACGGTCACCCGGATGAATTCCGGCAGGCCCCACGCCTGCATGTGCCGGACGATGACGCCGCGCCGGAGCAGCCCCTCCGTCACGGCGGCGGCGCGCGGCCCCGCCCGGAACAGGATGAAATTGGCCGCGGCCGGCACCGCTGCCAGCCCCAGCTCCCGAAGGGCCTGCTGGACCTTCGGCTTCTCCTCCCTCAAGAGGCGCCGCGTGGCCTCCAGATGCTCCCCATCCTCCAGGGCGGCGATGGCGGCGACCTGCGCCAGGGAGTTGACATTGAACGGCTCGCGCACCCGCTGCATCGCCTCCACCAGGACCTGCCCGGAGACGCCGTACCCCACCCGGATGCCGGCCAGCCCGTACGCCTTGGAGAAGGTGCGCGTGACGATCGTCGGGTGCCGGGCGAGGTACCGGGTGCCGTTGGGGTACTCGGGGGCATCCACCAGCTCCGCATAGGCCTCATCGAGGAAGAGGATGGCCCGCTTCGGCAGCCCGTCGAGGAACGCCTCGACCTCCGCGCGGGTGACAAAGCTGCCGGTCGGATTGTCCGGGTTCGCCACAAAGACGAGCTTGGTCCGGTGCGTCACGGCCCGGCGCATCCCGCGCAGGTCGTATCGGAAATCGTGCATGGGGACCGTGCGGATCCGCGCCCCGGCGATCTGCGCAGCGATCCGGTAGATGAGGAAGGTGGGGGAGGCCACCACCACCTCATCGCCCGCCTCCAGGAAGGCGCGGGCAGCCAGGGTGATGATCTCATCGGAGCCGTTGCCGACCACGATCTGATCCGGCTCGACCCCCAGATGCGCGGCCAGCTTGCGAACCAGGGCGAAGCACTGCCCGTCCGGATAGCGGTGGAGATCCCTCAGCGCCCGGGAAACCGCATCGACCGCCTTCGGGCTGGGCCCCAGGGGATTCTCATTGGAGGCGAGCTTGAACGCCCTCTCCAGCCCCAGCTCCCGCTGCACCTCTTCGACCGGCCTGCCCGGAATGTAGGGGGTCACTGCGTTCAGCCCCTTTCGCGCCGGCGAGGTCCCCATCGAATGCACGCCTCCTAGGCCTTCCCCACGGGGTAGGAACCCAGCACCCGGAGATCGGCCGTGCGCCGGCCCAGCTCCTCGAGCGCCCTCTTCACCCGCGGCTCCGATTCATGCCCCTCAAAGTCAACGAAGAAGATGTACTCCCATGCCCGCTGCTTGGTGGGCCGGGACTCGATCTTGGTCAGGTTGATCCCGTGCCGCTTGAAAGGCACCAGGGCATCGTGCAGGGCCCCCGGCCGGTCCTTCAAGGCAAAGAGAAGGGATGTCTTGCTCCTCCTTCCCCTGGGCGGCTCGCCCAGCGCCACGACGAGGAACCGCGTCCGATTCTCGCGATCGATCGGGATGGCCGACGCCCGGAGGTGGTGCGCCTGGGCCAGCTCGGGGGGGCCCACCGCCGCCCGCTCGTCGCGCCTCCACAGCCCGTCCGCCCGCACCAGATCCTCCACCGCCTCCGCCGTGGATCGGGTCTCCCGCCGCGTGGCGGTCGGGAAGTTCCGGTCGAGCCAGCGCCGGCACTGCGCCAACGCCTGCGGATGGGAATAGACGACGCGGATCTTCTCCCTCGGCGTCCCAGCCCGCGTGAGGAGGCAGTGCCGGATCGGCAGCTCGATCTCGCCGTGGATCCGCGCCGGCGAATGCTTGAAGTCAATGAACCGGTCCAGGGTGTGAGCGACCGCCCCCTCGAGGGAATTCTCGACGGGAACGACCCCGACGTCCGCCTGCTCCCGTTCCACAAGCTGGAAGACGTCCTCCACCGTCGGCGCGTGGAGGTACCTGCAGCGGGGGCCGAACCGCTTGCGTGCGGCCAGGTGCGTGTTGGTCTTCTCCGGCCCCAGATAGGCCACCGTTCTCACCCCGCCACCTCCTCTGGGGGAAGGGGGC
>CAYFIG010000012.1:0-16841 GCA_964342905.1 uncultured bacterium | reverse complement strand
TTCTCGCCGGCATCGTCTGGATCGGGCTGCTCTACTACTTCAACCTGGTCCAGACCCCGTTCTTTGCCGAGACCGACCCGGCGGTGCGGAGCGGCGCGATCCAGAAACTGGTGCCACGCGCCCTCTGGTGGTTTCGCTGGGCCGCCATGTTCACGTTGCTCTCTGGCTGGCTCATCATCCTGCACAAGATGGGCCAGTTCGGGTTCAGGGGATTCTTCAACACCTCCTATGGCTGGGCGATCTTCCTCGGAGGCGCGCTCGGGTCCTTCATGTGGGCCAACGTGTGGTTCGTGATCTGGCCGAAGCAGAAGATCGTCATCGCCAACGCCATTGACACGGCGGCGGGGAAGCCCGTCAATCCCGCGGCCGCTCCGGCCGGCCAGCGGGCGGGCTTCGCCTCGAGGACCAACGTGCTCTTCTCGATCCCGATGCTCTTCTACATGGGCGCGGCCAGCCACTTGACGCTCGCGGACCAGCTGAGTCGAGGCAGGAAAGTCGGGATGGCTATCGTCTGCGCCGCCATCATCCTGCTCATCGAGGCCAACGCTCTCTTCGGGACAGCGGGACCGACCAAGAAGCCCCTCGGCACGATCCCGGGGACGCTCTGGGCAGGGTTCATCCTCGCCCTGGTCTTCTACCTGCTCTTCGAGATTTTCTTCTAGGTCAAGACGCGCGGGTCCTGTCACGGCGGGCAGCCCCCAAACTCCGGCGGTGGAAGGCGGTGCGCTCCGCGCCGCGGGGCCCCCCGCCCGCCGTACCACCCGCCCGTCTTGACCTTCTTCGAGGCTTGCCTACTTGAGGAAGGCGGCGAGATCGGGGATCGCCGAGGCCAGCTGCGGCATAGGCTGCATGACCGTGCTCGCTTGCTTGGGCTTGTAGCCGGGCGGGTAACTTCCGCGCACGATCCGCGCCTCGAGCAGCTCTCGCGAGGCTCCTTTGACTGGGGGGCCGACCGGGCCTGTTTTCGAGGGGTCGGAGTTGTGGCACGAGATGCACTGGGCCAGGTAAACCCGCCTCCCCCGGTTCGGGTCGCCCTCCCCGGGTAGCGGTGCGTTGGAATCCTCGGCACAGGCCCCCAGCGTCAGGGCGAAGGCCAACGCTACTAACAGCCCCGCCCGCATTTCAGGAGACGAGATCCTCTAAGAGCGAGGCCTTCACCTCGTCGGGGAAACGGACCCGGGCTCGCTCCCCCGGGTGATCCACCACCAGGAACACCTCCGAGTCCCGAAACGCTCCGACCTGCTCGGGCGTGAAGCTGAACCTGACGAAGTGGACCGCGCTAAGCTTCCCCCTCTCCTCGTCCGAGTGCCCCGCCTCGAAGCGGCCGGGGATAGCGTGCTCGTTCCCCACCTGGATCCAGACGTGCTCCCCCGCGTCGATGCCCATGAACCGGTCGAGCACCGCGTGGATGCGGGAGGGCTCCTCAATCTCGATGAAGAGCGTGGCGGACAGCTCCCTGTCGCCAGGGATCAGGTCGTTGTAGACGTCGATCTCCTCCTGCACCTTGGCGTCGTCTACGATCCGCTCGGCCCGGCACATTTCCTGGATCTGGAAGAGCACGGTCTCCCGGTTCTCGAAGACGAAGGAAAGGTGGGAGCCCACCTGGACTCGCCGGTGGCGCTTAAGGGCGATGATCCGCTGGCGCATGGGCTGGCGGGCCTTCTCGTACTCGTAAATGTTCTTGACGTCGGAACGCTCGATCTTCTTCATTCGGCGGTGAGGCCGTAGGCCTCGGCGAGAATCTGGACGGGGTGCTGAGGCGCCTTCCCGGCGCCCTGAGCGATCTGGAGCGCCGCGAGGGGGCAATCGGTGGCGATGTGGTCGGGCCGGGCAGCCCTGATTCCCTTGAAGAGGGGCTCGGCCACCTTCAATGACAGCTCGTAGTACTCCCGCTTGAGCCCCCAGGTCCCATCCACGCCCGAGCAACGCTCGATCACCTCCACCTCGATGCCGGGGATCAGCCGGAGCAGGTCGGCGGACTTGGTCCCCAGGTTCTGCGCCTTGAGGTGGCACGGGAGGTGGTAGGCGATCTTGCCCGGACTCCGGGAGAAGGCGGTGTCAAGCTTGCCCCGGGTGTACAGCCCCATCAGATACTCGAAGAGATCTCGGGTGTGAGCGGCCACCAGCTTGGCGTCCTCGGAGCTGTCGAGCCAGGGATACTCCTGCTTGAGCATGTAGCTGCAGGTTGGGCCGGGCACTACGATCTCTCTCCCCTCGCGCACTGCAGCTGCCAGCGTGCGGACGTTGTCACGGATCAGCGCTTCCGCCTCAGCGACGGCCCCCCCGTCCAGGTACGGCATCCCGCAGCAGCGCTGGGCGGGGAGCGTCACCTCCACGCGGTTCCGCTCAAGCACCGCTACCGTGGCCTTCCCCACCGCCGGGTTGTTGTACTCCACCGGACAGGTGGCGAAGAGCGCGACGCGGGCCTGCGGCGTAAAGCGCGCAGGGGGGCGCTTGGCGAACCACTTGGAGAAGGTCTCTCGGTGAAAGCGCGGGAGGTTCCGATCCTTGTGAATCCCCACCACGGCCTGGAGGAAGATCCGGTGCGCGGTCCACTCGTTGGCCCAGTTGGAGAGGGGGGCGGTGAGGCTCCCAAGCTTGCCCACCAGGGCCGTGTTGCCGAGGAACCGGTCCTGGAGGCTAACGCCGTCCTTCTTCGCCTGAGCGGCGCGGGCGCGAAGCATGAGGCGTGGGAAGTCCACCTGCCAGCGGTGAGGTGGCGTGTAGGGGCAGTGGTTGAAGCAGAGCTTGCACTGATAGCAGAGGTCCACCACCCGCCGGAGCGCTCCCGGGCCCAGCTTTTCGGCGTCTCCATCCACCTCCTCCCGATCCAGCGACTGGAAGAGCTCCGAGAAAGACGGGCAGAGGTTGAAACACCGACGGCAGCCGTTACAGATATCGAAGACCCGCCGCAGCTCGGCGTCGACCTTGCCGAGGTTCCAAAATTCAGGCAAGCGGATATCCAGAGTCATCGCATTCCGTTGAAGGGGACCCTCACCCTCCCCCCAGGAGAGGAGGGAGGGTATGAGGTGCAGGGCTCCCTGTAGATCCCTAGATCGCCTCGGCTGGCTCCTTGCCGGCGATCTGGTTCAAGCCCTTCGTGAAGCGGCCGGCGTGGGACTTCTCCGCCTTGGCGAGCGTCTCGAACCACTCGGCCAGCTCGGGAAACCCTTCTTCCCTGCCGGTCTTGGCCATGCCCGGGTACATCTGGGTGTACTCGTAGGTCTCGCCCTCGATGGCCGACTTCAGGTTCAGCTCGGTTTTGCCCAACGGAACGCCAGTGACCGGGTCGCCCACCTCTTTGAGAAAGTCCAGGTGGCCGAAGGCGTGGCCGGTCTCGGCATCGGCGGTGTCCTTGAAGAGTCCCGCGATATCGGGGAACCCCTCGATGTCAGCCACCCGGGCGAAGTATATGTACCGCCGGTTGGCCTGGGATTCGCCGGCGAAGGCGTCCTTGAGGTTCTTCTCGCTCTTGGTCCCTTTGAGACTCTTTCCTGCCATAACGAGGTCCTCCTTAATTTGGTGATGGTAAGGTGGGTTAGTTTGGTTTCCGAGTGCGCTGCCGGCCCCGCTCCTTGGCCCGGCAGGCCCGGCACCGACCGTAGAACGCGATGCGGTGATGCGAGATCTCGAGCCCCATCCGCGAAGCCATTCGGCGCTCAAAAGCTCGATCGACCGGCACAGTCAGGTCGAAGATGTGCCTGCACACCTGACAGGTGAAGTGATGGTGTCTGGTGGTGTTGCCGTCGTAGCGGCCAAACCCCGCGCGCTCTAGCTCCTGGATCAGTCCCTCCGCCACGAGGAGCTTCAGGTTGCGGTAGACAGTCCCGAGGCTGATCCGGGGGAGTCGGCGACGCACCTTGCGGTAGACCCACTCGGCCATCGGATGCACGTCCGTTCCCCGAACTGCCTCCAGGATGAGACGCCGCTGGTCCGTGACCCGCCGGCCGTGTCGTCGGAGATCCGTTTGGAGCTGCATGGGAGCGGTGGTCTTCATACTAGGAATGGTTCTCATTACTATTTAAACCGAGTCCCACTACGTGTCAAGCAAATTGTTCATGCGTTGCTCAGCCGGGCTCCGGAGCTTATAGTTGGGCCATGCGCGTGACGCTCATCGGTCATGCCTCCCTCCTCGTTGAGACGCGGGGAGGGACCATCCTGGTGGACCCGGTTTTTTTTGACCCGTTCGAGGGAGGCGCGGTGGCCTCCTGTCCCGAGCGCGAGGTTGATCCCCGGAAGCTGCCGGAGATCGACTACCTGGTCGTCTCCCACCGCCATCCTGACCACTTCGACATCCCGAGCCTGGCCCGCATACCTCGCGACTGTCAGGTCCTTTGCCCTCCCGACCCGCTGGTGCATTACGCCCTGGAGCAGCTTGGCTTCACCCGCGTCACCCCGGTGGAGCCCCGGCGGCTCCTCTCGACCGCCGACCTCCAGCTCTTCCCTACCCGCTCCGAGGAACGAACCGTGCGGGAGCTGGGGCTGGTGGTCACCGACGGCTCGGGCACTGTCTGGAATCAAGTGGACACGGTCCTCTCACTGGCCACGATCCAGGAGGTCGTCGCCCGCTTCGGAACCGTGGACCTCCTGTTTGCCCGCTACGCCAGCCAGAACTTCGAGTTCTTTGAGAGCCGCTCCACGGCCTTCCCTTACGAGGAGCACCAGCGCAACCTGGAGACGGTCCTGGCCGTCCGCCCCCGAGTGGTAGTGCCGGGCTCAGCCGGGTTCAAGTTCACGGGTGACCACGCCTGGCTTAACCGCTTCCTCTTCCCCGTCTCTCGGGAACACTTCGTAGCCGACCTGAGCCGACTGGACTCGGGGATCCAGCCCGTCTTGCTCCGGCCCGGGGATGTGGCAGAAGTGGAGGGAGGGGAGGTGGAGGTCCGCCGGGGTGCGTCCCCCTTCTGCAGGATGATTCGAGACGACACCGAGCTGCTCCGGTTCGACCCCACCGCTCCAATCCCCCCGCTCCAGGATCCTAACCCCACCGGCTATACGGAGGAGGAGATGGCACGAACGATCGCCGCTTGCCTCGAGGGCCTCTACCGCTACGCGGTAGAGCACGCGGGGCGACGGCTCACCCTGGCCGACCGGTATCGCCGTGCTGCGGCCGTGTACGAGGTCGCCGTGGTTTTCCCTGACAGGACCCGACGCTGGCAGATCGACTTCCGGCGTGATCCGCCCACGCTGGAGGCGGACGGGACGACCGAGGCGAGCGTTGTCCATTGGATTGCGGCTTCCGCCCTCACCGACTGGGCGCTGCGCCGCCGCGGGTACTTCTACACCCGGGCCTACTCCCGCCGCTTCTCCACCCTCTACCGCCTCTGGGGTGACGAGGCCGGGGTCGAGATCCGCCCCGTCCAGCTCCCTGATCTCCTGATCTACTACCTCCTCAACGTGGCTGACGACGCCGACGAAGCAGCCAAGCGCCGGATCGACCTCGAGATCGCGGAGACGCGGAGCGTCGGCGCGTGAAAGCGTCTCGCGCCAGCTCCCCGCTGCCCCGTCAGGATAACCTTCCGCGCGTCCTCCGACACCTCTTGGACCATCCGTCCGGGGTCCCCTTGTCGCCCGATCAGCGCCGCGGGTAAAATAACGACCTCAGGAGGTCTTGCCTGATGGCTTCACCCCTCTGGCTCCGGATCGAAGGAGCCAGGCAGAACAACTTAAAGAACGTCACCCTCGCCCTCCCCCACGATCGGGTCACCGTCATCACCGGGGTGTCGGGCTCCGGCAAGTCCTCGCTGGCCTTTGACACCCTCTTCGCCGAGGGGCAGTGGCGCTACATCGAGTCCCTCTCGACGTACGCCCGGATGTTCCTTGAGCGCCTCGACCGGCCGGACGTGGACCGGATCTCGCACATCCGGCCCGCCGTCGCGATCGAGCAGAAGAACCCTGTCCGGACTGCGCGCTCCACGGTCGGGACGGCTACTGAGCTGTACGATTACCTTCGCCTGCTCTATGCCAAGATCGGCCGGGTCCACTGCCCGCGCTGCGGGCGTGAGGCCCGCTCGCACTCAGCCGAATCCGTGGCTGACGCGCTCCTGGCCGAGTTCCCGGGAGAGCGCGCGTTACTCTGCTTCCCTCTGCCGCTGCCGACTGACACCAACCTCCGGGAGGCGTTCTCCCGCCTGGTTCAGCGCGGCTTCGCGCGCGTCATGATCAACGGCAGTGTGGTGGAGCTGACCGGACCGCCGCCGGCAGAGTTGGCGGAGGGCGGGGAGCTTCTGGTGGTGCTGGACCGGGTCGTGCTCACCGCCGAGGCAAGGAGCCGGATCACCGAGTCCCTGGAGGCGGCGTTCCGAGAGGGAGGCGGCCGCGTTGAGGTGGAAGTGATGGGCAAAGGCCGGCGGAGCTTCGGCCAGGCCTTTCGCTGCCACGACTGCGGAATCCCCCTCGAGCGGCCCCAGCCCCTCCTCTTTTCGTTCAACCACCCGCTGGGAGCGTGCCCGGAGTGCAAGGGGTTTGGCAACATTCTTCGCTACGACGAGGCCCAAGTGATCCAGGACCCGACGAAGAGCCTTGCGGAAGGCGCCGTACAGCCTTGGAGTCATCCCTCAGGGAAGTGGTACCAGAAGGAGCTCCTCAAGGCCGCCAAGCGCCGAGGTGTGGACGTTGACCGACCATACGCGGAGCTCTCACCGAAGGCGCGCCGCTGGGTGTATGAAGGCGACGACGACTTCCCGGGGATCCAGGGCTTCTTCGAGGAGGTGGAGTCCTACCGCTATAAGCTCCACGTCAGGGTGTTCCTCTCCCGCTACCGGAGCCAGTCCCCCTGCCCTGCCTGTCACGGCGCCCGGCTCAAGTCCCAGGCGCTGACGGTGAAGGTCGGCGGGCTCACCATCGCCGAGCTGACCGCGAAGACCGTCGATGAGATTGCGCGCTTCCTCCAAGAGCTGCCGCTCTCGGCGTGGGGGGAGGCCGTGGCGCGGGAGATCCTCAAGCAGCTTCACGCTAAAGTGAGCTTCCTGCTCCGGGTCGGCCTTGGTTATCTCACCCTCTCACGGCAGACCCGAACCCTTTCGGGCGGCGAGGCCCAGCGCATCAATCTGGCAAACCAGCTTGGCTCTCAGCTCGTGGGGACCCTCTATGTCCTCGACGAACCTTCGATCGGGTTGCACGCGCGTGACACCGCCCGGCTCGCGGAGCTCACCCGGGAGCTGGCCTACGCCGGCAACACCGTGGTGATCGTGGAGCACGACCGGAGCTTCATGGAGGCAGCCGACTACCTGGTCGAGCTGGGCCCGGGGTCCGGAGAGCGGGGGGGCGAGGTCGTCTTCGCGGGGACGCGGGATGAATTTCTCAAGGACGCGCGCTCCCTCACCGCCCGATATTTGACCGGTCGAGACTCGATCCCGCTTCCCATCACCCGGCGGGAGGGGCGCCGGTCTCTCACCCTGGTCGGCGCCCGCGAGCACAACCTCAAAGCCATCACCGTCAAGATCCCTCTGCACACGCTGACCTGCGTGACGGGAGTGTCCGGCTCAGGCAAGTCCACGCTGGTCCACGACACCCTCTACCGCGCGGTGGCGCGCGCCTTCAAGGTGGAGTTCGTCTCCCCGGGTGCGTATGACGCTTTACTCGGGCTCGAGTACTTAAAGGGCGTCAGGCTCATCGACCAGGAGCCCATCGGCCGCACCCCGCGCTCCAATCCCGTGACCTACATCAAGGCCTTCGACGAGATCCGGAAGCTTTACGCCTCCCTCCCCAGGGCCAAGACGCTGGGGCTCTCCCCCGGAGCCTTCTCGTTCAACGTCCCCGGCGGCCGCTGCGAGACATGTCAGGGCGACGGCTTCCAGAAGCTGGAGATGTACTTCTTCGAGGACGTCTACGTGACCTGCCAGGAGTGCCAGGGACGGCGCTACCGGCCCGAGGTTCTCCAGGTCACGTACAAGGGAAAGGACGTGAGCCAGGCCCTCCAGATGACCGTGGACGAGGCGGTCGAGTTCTTCTCCACACAGCCGACCCTGGTCCGGCGGCTCAAGATTCTCCAGGACGTCGGGCTGGGCTATCTGAGGCTGGGGCAACCCGCGACGACGCTCTCAGGCGGCGAGGCCCAGCGGCTCAAGGTGGCCGCTGAGCTGGGGCCGCGGCTCACCTCTGACTTCCTCTATATCCTGGATGAGCCCACCACGGGGCTCCATCTGGAGGACATCAAGAAGCTTCTCACCGTGCTCGGACGGCTCGTGGATGCCGGAAATACGGTGGTGGTCGTCGAGCACCACCTGGACGTCATCAAGACCGCCGACTGGATCATCGACCTGGGGCCCGAAGGGGGCGACGCAGGTGGCGAGATCATCGCCGAGGGAACGCCTGAACAGGTGGCGCAGGTGGACGGCTCGTACACAGGCAAGTTCCTCCGGGAGGTGCTCGCCAAAGCGAACGGGCGCTCTCGAGGGCGCCTGTGATCTGTCCCTCTCCGAGTCGTTACCACGCTCCGATCTGCCGATGACGCGACTCTTCTACGGCTGGGTGGTCGTGGGTGGAGCGTTCCTCGTCCTGTTTCTGGCCTACGGCGTCCAGTATGCCTTCGGCGTCTTCTTCTCAGCCCTCCTGGAGGAGTTCGGCTGGAGCCGGGCCGGCCTCTCCGGCGTGTTCTCGCTCTACGCCTTCCTCTACTGCGTGTTCGGTCTCGTCGCGGGGCAGCTGACCGACCGCTGGGGGCCCCGCGCCGTCATCTCCCTTGGCGGCGTGTTCCTCGGGGTAGGGTTGGCGGGGATGAGCCAGGTCCGCGAGCTTTGGCACCCCTACGTGCTCTACGGGGTGGTGGCCGCCCTCGGCATGAGCACCGCGTACGTGCCGTGCAACGCCACGGTGGTGAAGTGGTTTGTCCGCCAGCGGGGGCTGGCGGTGGGCGTGGCTTCGAGCGGAGGGAGCCTGGGGACCTTCGCGTTACCGCCGCTCGCGTACATTCTCGTGCGGGCCCTGGGCTGGCGGTCGGCCTATGTGGTCTTCGGCGCGGGAATCCTTGTGAGCCTGAACCTGGTGGCCACCGTGATGAAGCGCGACCCTGAACTCCTCGGGCTTGCCCCCGATGGCGGGCCTCGGAATCCCGCTGCCCCGTCGGGCGAGGGTGAAGTCCAGTGGCCTCTGTCCCGCGCCATCCGTACCGCTGCCTTCTGGATGGTGTTCGGGGTCTTTTCCGCCACCTGGATCCCGGTGTTCATCCCGCTGGTCCACGCGGTGCCGTTCGCGCGGGACCTGGGGATCTCCCCGCTTCTGGCCTCCACCGTAGTCAGCGCGCTGGGGATCGCGGCTGTCTTCGGCCGCCTCGTCATGGGTGGAGTATCGGACCGCATCGGAAGGAAGTCGGCTCTCGCCATCTCGATCACCCTTCAGGCGCTGGCCTTCGGGGGATTCATGGCTGTGGGCGGACTCCCCTCGCTCTACCTCGTGGCGGTGACATTCGGGTTTTCTTACGGTGCGGTCTCCACCCTCTTCCCAGCCATCGTCGGGGACTTCTTCGGTCGGGCCGAGGCCGGGCGCCTCGTGGGCTTCCTCTTTGCCCTAGCTGGCTCTCTGGCGGCGGCCGGGCCCCTCGGCGCGGGCGCCATCTACGACGCCACCGGCCACTACACCTGGGCCTTCCTCCTGAGCGCCGGCTTCAACGGACTGGCGCTCGCGCTTCTGGCCCTCGCCCGCCCGCCTCAGGACCGAGCTGCGCCGTGATGCGCTATACTGTGTCGGCCACGCAGCTCATCGAATCGTTCTACGCGAGGCGCCCATGGCAAACCTGAAAGATAAGTACTGCATCGTCGGCGTCGGAGAGACCGAGTACAGCAAGAATTCAGGCCGCACCACCCGGGCCATGGCTGTTGAGGCGATCAAGAAGGCCATGGCTGATACCGGCCTGAGCCCCAGCGACGTGGACGGCATGATGAGCTATCAGAACAACGACTCCACGTTCTCGCTCATCGTGGGAGGTGATCTGGGGATCCGACTCAACTTTTTCATGGACGTGGTAGGCGGCGGTTCTTCCACCGAAGCCCTGATCGGGCTCGCGATGGGCGCCATCGAGGTGGGGATGTGCAAGACCGTCGTGATCTTCCGTTCCATGAACGGCTACTCGGAGGTAAGGATCGGCGGGACCGGGGTTCGGGCCGCGGCGCCGGTGCGCGGCCAGGATCTGGCGACCCGGCCCTACGGGATGACGAGCGCGGGGCAGAGCTTCGCCCCGACGTTCATGCGCTACATGTACGACTACGGCGTGACCTCCGAGCAGGTCGCCCATGTGAAGGCCACCCACTCGAAGCACGCCTCCCAGAACCCGAAGGCGCTCTACAAAGAGCGAGTCACCGTGGAGGAGGTGCTCAGCTCCCGGTGGATCGTGAAGCCGCTCCACCTCCTGGACTGCTGCGTGGAGACCGACAACGCCACGGCCCTGATCGTGACCTCGGCTGAGCGTGCCCGCGATCTCCGGCAGCGGCCCATTTACATCATGGGAGTGGCCGGGCGCGTCTCAAAGCCCCGCACCGATTTCCACTTCGTCCACGGGCCGGTGAGCCGGGTCGCAGGCTACTACGCCAAGGATATCGTCTTCGGGATGGCCGGCGTCAGCCCCGAAGACGTGGACCTCACCGGATCCTACGACGCCTTCACCTTCACCACGCTCCTCCAGCTCGAGGAGTACGGCTTTTGCAAGAAGGGGGAGGGCGGCGCGTACGTCTCGAGCGGCATCATCGAGCTGGGCGGCACGCGACCCAACAACACCTCGGGCGGCCACCTCTGCGAGGGCTACACCCACGGGATGAACATGGTGATCGAGAACGTGCGCCAGCTCCGCGCGACGGTGGACGACTACTGCCCGCGCTGGGCCGAGGGGATCCACTCCTACGACTACTCACCGGGGCGGTGCCGGCAGGTGAGAGACGCCGAGATCGCCATGAACCTGGGCTGGGCCACCCCCGCCACCGCCTCCGCCCTGATCTTGAGGCGATAGGCGTTTCCCCTCCCCCCACCCTCCCCCCCGCCGGGGGAGAGGAAAAAGGTGAGGGGGCAGAGGAGACAGGGATGCCGAATGTCGAGTACCGCGGGATGAATCTGATCGTGCCGGAGAACGACTCAGAGTGGAAGGAGTATTTTCAGGCCGTGCGCCAGCACCGCCTGGTGATGCGGAAGTGCGCCGCGTGCGGCCTGATGCGCTATCCGCCCACCCATGCCTGCCCCTGGTGCACGGCGCTCGAGTGGACCTGGCAGGAGATGAGCGGCAAGGGAACGATCCACTCCTACGAGATCGTCGTGCACGCCATCCAGCCCGGTTTTCGGGACTGGGCGCCTTACCCCGTGGTGCTGGTGGAGTTGGACGAGCAGCGCGGCCAGCCCACCCCCGACGAGGGACTCAGGATGATCGCCAACCTCGTGAGGCCCGACTTCACCCCGGAGCGGGACGAGAACGTCGCGATCGGCACGCGCGTCCGCGTCCTCTTCCACGATCTCTCGCCGGAGATCGCGCTCCCCCAGTTCACCCTCTCCGACGAGCCGCCGCAGGGCCGCCTCTGGCGCCTCGGCTAAGCGCTACCCCTCACGGCTCGCGGTCCAGGGCGAGTCCCTGGATGACGCGCACGTTCGGCAGCCGGCGAAACACCTCGGGTGAGATCTTGATCTTTCCGTTCCGCCCCCCTGTGCCCAGGATCACGTAGTCCAGCGCCATCACGCGGTCGTCCACGAAGATCGGCACGCCGTCGGGGAGCCCGAACAACGTGACCCCGCCAACCGTCATCCCGGTCAGCTGCGCCATCTCTTCGGCCGAGGCGAAGGAGACCTTGGAGGCGCCGAGGAGATTCCGCACCGCGCGGTTCACGTCGAGGCGGGTGGTGGCGGTCACGACGCAAGCGGCGTACGTTTTCGGCTCCTTCTTCGAGGCCACGATGATCGTATTGCCCGCGCGATCGGAGGGGTACCCGTAGCGCTCGCAGAAGGCCGCCGTATCGGCGAACTGCGGGTCGCACGGGATCACCTCGTACGAAACACCCAGGCAATTCAGCACGGCCAGTGTTTCTTGCTCGGGATCACGCGCGTTGCCCATTCGTCAGCAGAGCCTCACTTGCGCTCCAACCTCTTGACTCAGGGCGCCTTCATGATCATATCCAGCAGGATGACCGCCGCCCCGGGCCCCACCGTCTCCGCTCCCACCGAAACCGGCTGCGCATAGGTGATCGTGTAGACGAACTCTTGGCGGCCAGGTGGAGGCGTCGCGGCCAGAACCCCTACCCAGGCGCAAACGCTCCGATCCCGGCGAACCAGCCGGACGATCGGGTACCCGTCCAGCGGTACACGCTCACCGTTGAGGGTGAGGTCGAAGCGTATCCGCGCGAGGTCGTCCTCGAGGGTGCGCCCGTCGCGCGTGCACCAGCCCGGGCCGATGGGCCACGGGAGCCCGCCTACTACGCCTTCAGAGCGGATCTCGTGCTGACCGGGACGCCACCATCCGTCGGGAAGCGCCGCGTCCCAGAAGACCGCATCGACGTAATCAAACGAGTCGCCTGCGATCAGCCCGAATTCCCGGAGCGGCGCAGGGGGCCTGAGGGGTTCAGGACGGTACGCGCCGGCGAGCCCGACCAGGCTCAGGACAACCGCTCCCGCCAACACGAGCCTGCCGCGGCGCGGGCTGCCAGAAATCGCCCACGCTGAACCTGGCAACGCCAACCCTCGCACGAACCCGCCCATCGCCCAGCCGATCCATCCGGATAGCGCCCCCGCCGCCAGGACTCGAGGAAGCCCGGCGATTACGGCCCCGGCTGGCCACGATCTCCCGACGACCCGCTCCATCCAGAGCGTCTCGGTGAGGACCAGCAGCGCCCCAAAGCTCACTCCCGCGACGACCCCCATCGGCCATCGGTCGCGGCGGCGGCCCGCAACCGCCATCCAGCCATCCACTGCGAGAGCCGGGATCACCAGGAGGGGCGAAACGGTCGGTGTGTTGAAGTTGAAGGCCCGGAGGAGCAGGACCGCGAGGATCGCCAGGCCCAGATGGATACCGGCGGAGATCGTGGCCCAGCCCGGGCCGAGGGCCCGGACAGCGCCCACCGCCACGCCGGCGGTGAGCAGCGTGGTCAGGAACGGGTAGTAATCAGGAGTCCTGGAGAACGGGTCCACAGTGTAATGGGAGAGCGAGAACATGGCCTTCTGGAGCAGGTCGGCTGCGAGGAGGGCGAGGACAACGCGGCAGATCCAGAGCGGCGTTTGCCCCACTCGAGAGCGGGAGGCCACCGCGGCCGCGAGCCCCAGAACCATGAAGGCGGCACCGGCCACGGCCAGGAGGTGAGGAAAGCTCCACACCGTGCCGTCCTTGCCATAGAGCCAATGCCAGAGCTCGTCGAGGGGGGCCGCGGCCAGCACCACTCCCGCGCCGAGACCGAGGAAGGAAAACCCCAGCGGCAGGCGAACGCCGAACGGCCCTCTGATGGTGCGACCAAATTCATGGAGCCGGTCGGGAGAGCGGATTGCCCAGGTGGTGGCCAGAGCCGCGGCGAAACCGTTCGCGGCCACCGCCGCATACATGAGGAGGTGGGGCGGGCTCCAGAATGTATCACGCCCGATAGTCCGGTGCCATCCCACGTCCCAGTAGATCCCCGCGGTCCCAAGCCCACCGAATAGAACGGCGGCCGCCAGCAACCCGTCAACGCGGAAGCTGAACCGGGGCACGGAGCCGAACGACCGGGGATCCGCCGTCGCTAACTCTGCGTCAGCCGAGCCAGGATCTCGTCCCAGGCCTTGTCGGCCAAGGCCCGCACTTCCTCGCGCGTCAAGGGCTGAATGGGATGCGGCACCACCACCGACTTATACCCCCGCGCCCCCAGCGCCTCCGCCTGAGCCCGAGCCGCCTTTACAAACTCCGCAGAGATGACCGTCGCGGTAGGGAGACCCTGATCTTCAAAAAACACGCCGTCGTGCACACTGCACGTGGTGCACGACCCTCAGTCCGCTAGGCCTTCAATCAGCACATCGCTCTCTCGTAACACCTCCTGCCGAAGCTCGTCCGGCGCCGGCCGCGCAAACGTGGGCTTCCGCTTCCGCACAATTGCCTTCGGCTTCGCCCGCTCCCGTAACAACTCCTCCAGCCGGTCCAGCAGATGATCCCCCTTGGCCTTGGAGATGTCCAGGAGGGTGATCACCTTGCCGTCCAGCGAGACGGGCCGTCGCGCTGTCTTCCGGGGCACCGCGACGGAATCGGTCGGGTCGAGGTAGAGATCATCCTTGGGCATACTCGTCCTCCTCACTCTCGAGTGCGAATCTTTTTGATCACCAGGTTGGAGCCGTTGGGGAACGTCCAGCCAGGGATCACTGCCGAGAAGCGCCCCGCGGTCCCCCCGGCCACCACGATTTTCAAATGCTCGGGGGCGCGGAACTTCGGGATCAGCGTCTCGTCGGTCTCCGGGCTCTGGAGCTTGGCAAGGACATGCTCGGGGAGCCCCTCGCCCCCATCCTTGCCCGGGAGCAGGTCCTTCACCGGCTTTCGGAGCAGCTCCCAAAGAAAGCGCTGGATGTCCTTCTTTGAGCAGCCGTCGCCCGCGATGGTGCGGGTGTGCTCGGGTGAGAGCACGATGAGGGTATCTCCGAGGGCCGTAGCCTTATGGTGCCAGATCACCTCCAGGCTCCTGGCGATGGTGGTGAGCAGGTCTTTCGCGGTGCGGCTCTTGTGGTCGTAGATCCCCTGGGGCGAGTCCCCGGCGAACGCCGCGACGGTGCTGTCGGAGGGCGCGAAGCCGTGCTCGACGTGGAGCGGCTGCCAGGGATTCTCCTCCTCGTACTCGCCGATGCAGTAGGTGTAGCGGCCCGGGTGGCCGAAGGTGGACATGCTGATGATGCCTGGCTTGGCGCCCCCGAGATTCACCGCGATCAGGCGGAGGGCGCGGCCAATGGTGGCATTGGCGCGCCAGCCCGGGCCGAAGACGCCCACGCCGCAGTTGATGTCCAGCGCCTTACGGATCGGGCCGTTGATGATGAAGAGCGGCGAGGAGAAGTTGGTGGTGGCCGAGACGCCGTGGAGGTCGAAGGCGTCCTCGCACATCGCTTCCACGCCGGCCAGGATGACCGGCATGAATTCTGGTCGGCAGCCAGCCATGACAGCGTTCACCGCGATCTTCTCCACGGTGGCCCGGCCGTAGTTGGGTGGGACCAGAGCGATCAGCTCGCTGGCCTTACGCCCCGACGCGGCGATCGCCTTCTCGACGCGCGTCCGCGTTGGGGGCACCACCGGCAAGCCGTCGGTGACCCCCCGGGCATAGAGATCCTCGATGGCATCAGCCTGGGACTCGGGCCCTACGCTTCGCTTGGTCGTTCGTGGCATGGCTAGAGCCTAGCCAAATTTAAGAAGAGAGGCAACCCGGAATCCCCCAGGTCCCAAGCGGGCGACTACCGGCCGTGGCGCCACCAGTGATGGACGAGGCCGTCCACGACCTGGGCGAGCTGGCCGATGGTCCGGCACTCCTTGACCACGTCGCAGCGCGGCGCGTAGAGGGGCATGACGCTGTCGCCGATCCCCCAGCCCCACTGCCCTTCCGGGTTCAGCCAGATGATCCCCTTCACCCGCTCCCGCATGTGCTTGAGCGCCCAGGCCTGCGGGTCGTTGTAGTTGTTGCGGGCGTCCCCGAGGATGAGGATCGTGGTCTTCCGGTCCAGAGACTCGAGCTCCGTCCGGCAGAAGCGGCTGAACGCGTAGCCGAAGTCCGAGCGGCAGTGGTAGTCCACCGGCGCCGAGCGCAGCGCCCACTCGAGGGCCCGGTCCACCGGGTAAGTGTTGAACGCCTGGGTGACCTCGGCGATCTCGGAGACGAAGACGTAGGAGCGGACCCGGCTGAAGCACTCCTGGAGGCTCCAGACGAGCTGGAGCATGAAGCGCGAGGCGTTCCTCACCGAGTCGGAGACGTCGCAGACGGTGATGAGCTTGGGCTTTTCCCGGTGACGCCGACGGAACCTGAGCTCCATGGGGATACCATCGTACTGGAGGCTCCGCCGTACGGTGCGACGGGAATCCAGGCGCCCCTTCTCCTCCTGCCGCTGGCGGAGCGCCAACGCGTCCTTGATCTTCCGCGCCAGGCGCGCCACCGCCGCCTTCATCTGCGCTACCTCGTCGGGGGTCAGGGCGAAGAGCGGCTTTTCGACCAGGGATTCTCGCCTGAGCCGCTCGCCCGCGCGGTAGGCCCGGCGTTCAAGCTCCCGCTCCACGTGCTGGCGGATCATCCGGCGGAAGGCCTCCAACCGGAGATCCAGGTAGTTTCGGATCCGGGCAAGCTGTCCCGGATCCAGACCGCTGGCCTCGAGGAGCTGCATGAGGCGGGCCAGGTCGCGCTCGATGGTCTCCCAGTCGAAGCGGTCGTAGATCCGACGGGAGAAGTAGCCGATCTGGAGGAAGTACATCAAGCGCTCGAGCGCGACGCCGCGGCCGCCCTCGCGGATCGCCATCTCCAGCTCTGTCCCCTCACCGCGGAGGAGGAGATCGGTTAGCTCGTCAAGTTCGATCCCTTCTAGAGCCAAAAGGCGGTCGAGCAGCTCCCGGATCAGCGGGTCCTCGGGGCCAAGAGCCTTCTTAAGCCCCTCGCCGAGGGCCTGGAGGTCCAGGAAGTAAAGGTCGAAGAGGCGGTTGAAGGTGGGGAGGTCCCGCGATTCCTTGATGAGCGTGGTGGCCAGCGCGGTCTTGAAGGTCTCCCGATCCAGGAGCCCCACCTCGGCGGAGGCCGCCAGGGCGTCCAGGGCCTCAGAAGGCGAGATCCGGATCTCCACCCGCCTCAGGTCGCCGATGAATTCCAGGATGCGCTGATCCATTACGAGGGCGTTTCCCAGGCAACGCCGAGGCGGCGAAAGTCTCTGGCATCGAACGAGTAGACCGTTGCATTGCGCTG
>CAYFIG010000011.1:14494-17082 GCA_964342905.1 uncultured bacterium | reverse complement strand
CCAGCTGATACTGGCTGATCCCCAAGGGATTCAGAAACTCCTCGAGGAGGATCTCGCCGGGATGAATAGCCGGCAGCTTCCGCGCCATGCTGACCGTCTAACGCTCGCGATCAGCACCCGGTCCGCTGAAGCGCGATGTTAGACCCCGCCGGACGCCGTACGGTGCGAGTTCTTCCCGCACCACTTGCCGCACGACATCGAGCGTCGAGCGCCGGTGGACATACTCAAGTAAAGCGTCGTTGATCAGGGTCTGGTAGTTCCCGCCGCCTGCCTTGTCCACCAGATCTCGGAAGTATTCCAGCACAGTGTTGTCTAGGCGAATTGAGATCTTCGTCTTTCCCGGTTCGGGCTTGATGACGGGACCGCGCTTGGCGCGCGAGAAGTCGATGTTGCGATATTTCTCAGCTACGACCTTTTTCATACAGCACCCTCTGGCGTTTGTTCGCCTTCCAGGCCGAGATCACACGGATGATGTCAGGCTCGCGGTACATGTACACCACGACGAGCAGTCTCCAAGGTTGCTGAGGCCCAGGGTCACGAAGCGCGCCTCTTCGACGGCGTCGGGATCCTCACGGGTCAGGGCGAAGTCGTCTTCGAGGACCGTGACCGCCTCCGCGAAACTCACCCCGTGAGCACGTAGGTTCGCCTCCGCCTTGGGAGGATCCCACTCGAACTGCACAGTAGTAGTGTATAGACGTTTGTCCTCCGCGTCAAGCGGGGAGGTCTTGTGGGTCTAACTACACCGGTCGGGGCGCTCCTGGTGGCACCGAGGTGCCTCAAGCGCGAACCTCGGGTCAGACCAGCGGGGCGACGCCGAGGCCGTGCGCGATCTCGTTGACCTGCCTCACCAGGGCTGGGGCGAGCGGGATTCCCTCCGCGAGCCGTCGTTTCTCGCACTCGGTCTCGGGCTCTCCGGCGACCCATACCCGTGTTTCCCCCTCGGCCGGAGGCGTCGCCTTCAGCGCTCTCAGCATGTCGTCCATGGTGGCCCCGAACTCCTCCACCGGGCGGAACCGGGCGATGTCGATGGCCCCGAAAAAGTGCCCCACGTTGGTGTGGCGGCGCTCAGCCATGTCGGTTCGCAGGAAGAGATCGCCGTAGACCGCTCCCGGCAGCACCCCGGAGAGGATGTCAACCACCGCCCCGAGCCCGTATCCTTTGTGGCTGCCCAGCTCGCGGGTTCCCCCGAGGGGGGTGAGGAGCCGGTTCTTCAGCGCCACATCGGGATCGCGGGTCGGGTGGCCCTGCTCGTCCAGAGCCCATCCCTCGGGAACGGGTGTTCCCCAGCGCGAGGCGATGGTGAGCTTGCCAAGGGCCACCGTGGTGGTGGCCATGTCCAGGACAAACGGCGCTTCGGCGCCCGCGGGCACGGCCACGCTCAGCGGGTTGGTGGAGAACATCGCTTTCCGGCCGAAGGTGGGAACCATGGCGGGAACGAACGAGTTGGTCATCGCGATCCCGATCAGCTGGTGGGGAAGGGCCATCATCGAGTAACACGCGCACGCTCCGAAGTGATTGGAGTTCCGCACGGCGACGAACCCCGCGCCAAAGGTTTTCGCCTTCTCGATGGCGAGAGCCATCGCCTTGGTGGACGTCCAGTGCCCGAGCCCCCGCTGACCATCCACGAGCGCGGTGGCCATCTCGTCCCGCACCACAACGGGCTCGGCCGCGGGGTCAATGAACCCGGCGCGGATCCATTCCACATATTTCGGGAGCATGCCGATGCCATGCGAGTCCACGCCCCGGAGGTCGGTCTGGACCATCAGCTCGGCGGTGTGGTCGGCAATGTGCCGGGCCATCCCGAGGGTGACCAGCACCTCGCGGATGAATTCCCTGAGACGCTCGTGCTGCACGACGACCGCGTTCTCGGTCTTCATTGCGCTCCTTTCGTGTCCGGCCGGACCGTTCGGGATTACAGTCCCGTGATCTTGATCCCGGCGTTCTTCAGCTTGTAGCGGCGGTTGATCGTCGCGAGCAGCGCCGTGATCCCCTCGAGTGCGCCGGCGTTCGACAGCGGCCCGACGTCAAGCACCCTGAGTCCCATGCTCGACCCCAGCTCGGCCACGACCTGCTTCGCGCCCGGATCGTCGCCGCAGAGGATGAGATCGCAATCGATCGGGCGATCCAGCGCGACCAGCTCATGGGCCGCGATGTGATGAAAGGCCGCGACAACCCGCGCCCCGGGACCGAGAAGCTGCTGGGCCTCTTCGGCGGCTGACCCGATCGGGGGAGGCGTGAAGAGCCGCGCGGTGCCAAAGGTCAGGGGCACCACGGCGCTCACCACGACTTTTCCCTGGCAGGCATCTTTCACGTCGGGGAGCGTCTTGGCAAGACCGGCGTAGGGCAGGGCCAGCACCACGAGCTCGCCGGCGCGCGCCGCCTCGGCGTTGATCATGCCTCTGACCTCGCCGCCCGCCTGAGCGCGAAGCTCATCGGCTTTCGCCTGAGCGCGCCCGGCGTCTCTCGAGCCGATCATGATCGCGTGACCCGCCTTGAGCCAGCGAAGGCCGAGCCCCGCGCCCTCAGGTCCCGTCCCGCCTAGAATGGCGATCTTCATCCTCAAAATCCTACCGGAACAGGTCGCGGGA
>CAYFIG010000011.1:9152-14484 GCA_964342905.1 uncultured bacterium | reverse complement strand
GTCCTTCAGACGACGAGCTCTTCTCGAAGGCTGGGTGGTGTGCCGTCTGCTTCACCGGAACAGGTCGCGGGAAGGGTCGCGGAGGAGGGGCTTCGAGCTTGCCTCTCCCCGCTCGAGGTTGAGGCCACGCACGATGGCCACCGGAATTCGATTGAGCTTTCCCATCACCAGCTCGGCGGCGGAGGCCAGCTCATCGGCTACCGCCAGGAGCGTGGCCTGAAGCACGTGGCCGGCAGGGTCCCGTTCCCCGAGATAGCTCCGGATCGGTTGAAGCCCCGCGACCCCGATCGCCACGTTGGCGAGCCCCTCGCGCCACGGTCGGCCGAAGGTGTCGGAGACGACGATGGCTAGATCCAGACCTGTGGGCTGACGGACGCGGTCTCGAAGCGTTTGGGCAGACCGGTCTGGGTCTTCGGGAAGGAGCGAGGCCGTGTCGAGGTCCACGTTGGACTGATCCACGCCTCCGTTGGCGCAGATCCAGCCGTGGCGGGTTTCAACGATCAGCACCCCCTTGTCCATCCTCACCACCCGTTTCGATTCCCTGAGGATCAGCTCCACCAACCGGGGATCGCGGCCGAGATCCCCCGCCATGGCAAGGGCGACGGGGGAGGGGGTGACCTCAGCGAGCCGCGCGACGCGCCCCTCGGCCTTGGAGAGGATCTTCTGGCTCACGACGAGGCAGTCGCTTTCCCGAAGCGGCGTGCCTTGCCGAACCGCGGCGTCAACGATGAGCTGCCCGAGATCGTCTCCTTTCCGGATCTCAGGGAGCCCCTCGACTCCGATCACCTCGTAACGCGGCGCCATCGTCTACCGGAAATGGGGGAACACCTGCTCTCCGAGCAGGCGGATGGAACGGAGCACCTTACTCTGCTCCATCCCCGGCCATTGCAGGCGAAAGGTCATCGTCGTAACCCCGAGCCGATCGCGGTAGCGGGAAATTTCCTCCCGAATCTTCACCGGATCCCCGATGACGAAGCGGTCCCGCGCGAGCGCTTCGAAGGCCAGCGCGAAGCTCTCGCCGGAGGGAAGCGCTTTGTCTTGCTCCCAGCGCTGGTAGGCCCGGTACTTCGCCTCGAGGAAGGGGCGGGCCTCCGCCAGCGCGCTCGCGGTGTCCGGGGCCGCGTAGCACTCCTTGGTGATGGGGATCTCGCGCGCGGCAGGCTTTCCGGCTTCCGCCCGCGTGGCGGTGAAGAGGGCCAGCTGGCGCTCAAGCGTAGCGAGCGTGGCATGGGGGTTCATGAGCCAGGCGTCTCCAAGGCGGGCGGCCCGCCTCACGCCAGCGTCGCTATTCGCGGCGAGCCAGATCGGGGGGCGAGGCTTCTGGAGCGGGGGCATGGAGATCCTGACCTCGGTGAGGGTGAAGTGGGTGCCCGCGTAGGAAACCGGCTCGCCGGTCCAGAGCCGCTCGATGATCTCAAGCCCCTCCACCAGGCGACGGACTCGGTCCTTTGGGTTCTGCCCCATGGCCTGGTTCTCCACGTCGCGGTAGCCGAGGCCGACGCCGAAGATGAAGCGTCCACCGCAGATGACGTCCAGGGTGGCGACCTGCTCGGCCACCTCCACGGGGTGGTGAAGCGGGAGGAGCAGACATCCGGTCCCAAGCGTCATCCCCTCGGCCTCAGCGGCCACGCGCGCCAGTGTTGGGATCGGCTGAAAGTAGCTAAAGGGAGCCGCCAGGTAGTGCTGGCTCGCCCAGACCGAGTCGAACCCCACGGCGCGCGCCAGTCGCACTTGCTCGAGGTGCTCGCGAAACCTGTCGGCTTGAGAGTCATCCGGCTGGTGCTGGACCGAGAGCGCGAGGCCGAACTTCACGGCTCGGTCCATCCTCGGCACGACGCGAGACCCAGTGTCTGAATCAGACGCCGGCTCCGGGTCTTCCGCTCGCTCTCTCGGAGAGTCCGGAGATCCTCCGGCCCGTCGATGTCGAGGCCAAGGCCGGGGAGCGAGAGGATCACGGGATCCAGCCCGCCTCGCCGCGCCGCGATCAGGTGATTGGCGAACGAGGGTTCCCCGAACTTGAGCCTCATGAGGTCGGGCGGGGAGAGCAGGACTCCGTTGGTTCCGAAGCCGGAGCGCGACGGCACGAACACCACGCCTGGCCCGGCAGGGGCCGCCGCCACCAATGTGGCGATTTCCTGGGGCGTGACTTGTGGCACATCACCCGGGATCGTGAGAAAACGCTGGGCCCCAGTGTCGGCAGCCATGCGCTGGGCCAGCGCCACCGCTTCGGTGTGGCCGCGATTTTCTGGTTCCTCGAGGACCGAGGCGTGATGCTGCCGGGCCAGGGCGATGACCTCCGGATCCCGCGTCACAACCAGCACACGATCAAGACTGGCCTCCCCGAGCGCGTCCAGCACGTCCTCGAGCATGGTCCGAGCCAGGGCCCGCCGCTCCTCCGTGGAGAGCACCGGGACGAGCCGTTGCTTGGCATTCTCCAGATCCTTGACGGGAACCGCCGCCAGCGTCTTCACCCGAGCGTCTCCAGCACGGCTCGCGCCAGTGCCACCTCGCGCTGCCGATCGGTCATGAGCGTGTTTGTCACGACGGGCGAGACGCCGAGCCGGCCGAGCTCGGGCGTGAGCGCCTGATCCTGACGGTCGAGGACCATGATGTCCAGCCACTCCTGGTACGCCCACGCCACCCCGGCCGCTGACACCGGCAAGCCCCGGGCCGCCATGAGGGCGGCTCCCGGCCCACTCACCGCTGCGCCGGCCACGATGGGGCTGATCGCCACCACCACCGCGGGCGTGTCCCTCAGGGCGTCGACGATCCCGGGAACTGCCAGGATCGGGCCGATGGAGGTGACAGGGTTTGAAGGGCAGATGACGACCGCCCGGGCTTCGCGGATCGCGTCAACGACCCCCGGCGCGGGTCCTGAGGCCTCCGCCCCCTCGTAGGCGACATCTAAGACCTCCACTTGGGCTTTTTCCCTCACGAAGAATTCCTGGAAGGTAAGCCAACCCGTTGTCGAGCGAACCTTGGTCCTCACAGGCTGATCTGACATTGGGAGGATTCGGCTCCGGACCCCGAGAGCGCGCCGGATCGCGTCGGTGACGACTGAGAGCGGCTGTCCTCGCCGGAGGGACTCGGTGCGGAAGAGATGGGTGGCCAGGTCTCGGTCGCCGAGGTTGAACCAGGTTTCCCCGCCGAGGACGGCCATGGCCTGAAGGCACCGGAAGCTCTCGTCCTTGAACCCCCACCCCTTTGTCTCGTCGATCAATCCCGCCAGGGTGTAGGTGACAGTGTCCAAGTCCGGGGAGATGTGCAGTCCCCAAATCTCGGTGTCGTCGCCGGTGTTGCCGATCACAGTCAGCCGAGCCGCATCCGTGAGGGCCACGAGCCCTCGAAGGAACTTGGCAGCCCCGCTGCCACCAGCCAGGGCGGTAATCATTGGCGTGAGAGATTCAGCGGAGAGAACGGGGGAGAAGTGAGTCAGCGCTGGTCGCCGGCTCAAGCCTGTCGCGTCTGCGTGAGGACCAGAGCGCGGAGCCCCCGCGCCAGGCGAAGAGTCCGCTGCCGGGAGCGCCCTTGAAGGCAGAGGGCAGCTCGGCTTCGGGCACGGGGATGAAGCCGAAGCGCACCCACACACGGTCCAATCCCTGGGGACGGGCAAAAAGGGTCTCTAACCCCGCGGCAGTCGCATGAGGGAGGGCGAAGGCGAGGAGCTCGGCGGCCACCTCCAGAGGATCCTCTGATTCGACGACCACCGGGCCATGGATCATTCCCGCGGTCTTGCTCCGCTCTACGAGGAGCGTCGCCACCATCCGGGCTCCGGGAGCCTCGCTCTCCGCTGCCACCCATGCCCCCCATCCCAGCTCTTCCGAACCGGGCAGTGGGACCCATGCGGCTCGGTAGGCAAACAGGCGGCGGGCGTCGGGAGAACCGGGTGGGAGCGGACGGAACTCGATTCGCTCTCTATCTCTTTCCAAGGACAGCGTCCTTCAGCGCCTTCGCGATCCGGAACTTTACGACCCGCTTGGCCGGAATCTTGATTGGCTCGCCGGTCTGGGGGTTGCGCCCCATGCGCGCTTTTCGGTTGGCGAGGACAAGCCTACCAAAGCCGGGGAGCACGAAGCCGTTCTTGGCCTCCTTGGTGGCCAGCGTGAGCAAATTATCCATGATCTCTGACATCTGCTTCTTCGAGAGATTCGACTTCTGGGCGAGGTATCCGATGATGATTGCCTTGGTCAGCATCTTTGCCATTGGCGCGTCCTCCTCAGGTTGAAGGTATGGGTGACCAATCGGGCCAGGGCCGTATTGTAATCAAGCGCGCGTCGAGCGCAAGGGGGATCTCCCGCCCTGATCCCAGGGGTGGGCGAACCGGAACTCGGCCGAGGCCGTGAGCTTCCGGTACGAGCCGAACCGAGCCTCGGCGTCTTCAATCCGGTCGAGCGGACTCTCCTCATCATCCTCCTCACGGTACACTTTCAGGATCTCGTACGTGGTGCTCCGCTGGGCCGGGATCCGCCCCGCGGCCCGGATCATCCGGCGAAGTTCGGCGGGCGGGACGAGCTGGCCGTAGGGCGCCCCGGCAGAGGTGGAGATGGACTCGTTGATCAGCGTCCCGCCCAGGTCATTGGCGCCGCAGGCCAGGAGGTACTGGGCGAGCTTGGGGCCCTCCTTCACCCAGGAGGCCTGAATATTCTTGATTGAAGGCCCCAGGTAGAGCCGCGCCAGCGCGTGCATCTTCACCACTTCGTCTCCGGTGGCTCCCGGGCGAACTCCAGGGATGAGGCCGCGTCGCCACATGGGAGCCTCCTGATGGATAAGCGAGAGCGGGACAAACTCGGTAAAGCCCCCGGTCTCTCGCTGGATCGATCGGAGGAGATCCATGTGCCGAACCCAGTGGGCCGGGGTCTCGATGTGGCCGTACATGATCGTGGAGGTAGTCCGGATCCCGAGGGAGTGGGCGGTGGTGATCACCTCAATCCACTGGCGGGTGGTAATTCGTCCTTTGGAGATCACTTCCCGGATCTCGTCGTCCAGGATCTCCGCCGAGGTTCCGGGGAGGGTTCCGATCCCGGCGGCTTTCAACTCGAGGAGATAGTCCCGAATGGAAAGACCCGAACGGGTTGAGCCGTAAAGGATTTCCTCCGGCGAGAAGGCGTGGAGGTGCAGGTCCGGGAGCGCTTGCTTGATGGTGCGGCAGAGGTCAATGTAGTAGGTGCCCGGGAGCTTCGGGGGAAGCCCCGCCTGGATGCAGACTTCGGTGGCGCCCAGCTCCCACGCCTCCTGAGCGCGGCGCACCACCTCCTCGACAGGGAGGTAGTAGCCTTCCTCCTCCCTGTGGTCCCGGCTAAAGGCGCAGAAGGTGCAGTGCTTGATGCAGACG
>CAYFIG010000011.1:1051-9142 GCA_964342905.1 uncultured bacterium | reverse complement strand
TCTCATCGCGCCCCGCGGCGTCATCCCCGGCGCCGTGAAGAGCCGTTATGACGGAATGGAACTTCTCGATTACGGCATGAAGATCCGGGACGGCGCGCTTGATGGCCCGCGTCAGGTCGATGTAGTAACTGCCGGGGAGCTTGGGCGGGAGCCCGGCCTGGATGCACACCTCCGTGGCCCCCATCTCCCAGGCCTCCCGCGCCCGCCTGACGACCTCCTCCACAGGGAGGAGATAGCCCTCTTCTTCCCTGTGGTCCCTGCTGAAGGCGCAGAAGGTGCAGTGCTTGATGCAGACGTTGGTGAAGTTGATGTTGCGGTTCACCACGTAGGTGACCGCGTCCCCGACGTGTCGCTGCCGGAGCTCGTCGGCCACCAGCGTGAGAGCGTGGAGTTCTCGTCCCTGGCACTCTGCGAGGCGCAGGCCTTCAGCTACGGTGAGCTCATAGCCGTCCAGAGCGCGGGTCAGAATGGTCCTGATATCCTTGGCAACCCAGTCCAGCGTGCTTACCAGGTTCTCCACTGTTCCAGCTCCTGTCTGACGTAGCCGTCGGTGTCGGTGTAGGCCAGGACGCGCTGCCGGAGCCCTTCGTCCAGAAACTCGGGCCGCCCCGCGTACTCGGGATAGATGGCCAGGCGCTCCCTCAGCTCGTAGCCGGCAGCCCCGGTGGCCTGTCGCAGCTCCACGATCCGCGGCCACGGCGCCTCCGGGTTGATGTGGTCTAGGGTCAGCGGGGAGATCCCGCCCCAGTCGTTGAGCCCCGCCGCGATGAGCCGGGGGTAGGTTTCAGGAGAGAGGTTGGGGGGCGCCTGGAGGTTCATATCGGGACCGAGGAGCAGGCGCGCCACCGCCACCGTCCGAAGCATGTCGCCAGCTGAGGGCTCGGGATGATGCTGCATGGGGATTCCGGGCTTCGTCCGGAAGTTCTGGATGATCACCTCTTGGATGTGGCCATAGCGCTCGTGCAAACGCCGGATCGCCAGGAGCGAATCCACGCGCTCGGCATGGGTCTCGCCGATCCCGATCAGGATGCCGGTGGTGAATGGGATCTGGAGCTTCCCGGCCCACTCGATCGTCTTCAAACGACGAGCCGGGACTTTGTCGGGGGCGCGATCGTGAGCCATGCGTGGGCCGAGGAGCCGCTCGGAGACGGTTTCCAGCATGAGCCCCATTGACACGTTGACCTCCCTGAGCGTCGCCATATCCCGTTCAGACATCACTCCGGGGTTGGCGTGGGGGAAGAGCGGGGACTCCTTGAGCACCAGCTCGCAGATCTCCCTGAGGTAGCCGAGGGTCGTGCGGTGTCCCATCCGACGGAGAAAGTCGCGATGCGCGGGGAAGGCCGCCTCGGGCTTATCCCCCAGAGAGAAGAGAGCTTCCTTACAGCCGAGGCGGGCTCCGGCCTGGACCAGGGCCACCACTTCCTCCGGCGTCATGGTGTGGGCTCCTGGTTCTCCCGGGTCCTTGCGGAAGGTGCAGTAGCCGCAGTAGTCGCGGCAAAGGGTGGTAAGCGGAATGAAAACTTTTTTGGAGAAACTGATCTTGCGTCCCCGCCCCCGATCGCGGAGCGACGCGGCCGCGGCCAAAAGTTCAGGGAGCTCCTCGTCGGTAGAGCTCAGGAGGCTGATCGCGTCCCGTTCCAGCGGTCTCACGCCGCAGCGCTCCACTGGATGACCCGGTCGGGGGTGATCTTGATGACGAGCCCGGACTCTCGCGAAAGCTCCATCGCCCGGTACTGAGGGTACTTGTCGAGGAGCAGGTCCACGGCCCGGCTGAACTCGGGCCCGCCGGTCAGAAGCTCGGCGCGCCCGTGGACGATGACGTAGCGGAGGCGGCTCCAATCCTCGGCGTAGTGGTCCACCGCTAGACAGACGTGCGGGTTCTCCCGGATGTTTCTGACCCGCGTGAGCTGCTCGCCAGGCCTTCGCTTTGGCTTCCGATCCACGGCAGAGTAGCAGTAGCGGCCATCAAAGGCGTAGCAGACCGGGACCACCAGCGGTTGACCGGCGGCGTTCGCGGTGCCGAGCCGCGCGACCCGTCCCGCCTCGAGGAATGCCTCGACTCCCGGAGCCAGCTGGGAGGCCATCAGCGAGCTCGCTTGACCTTGGGAAGCGCTTCGTCGGCGAAGCGCTCGATGGTGGTCATGATGTGCTTGAGATCGGGGACGGTGAAGTCGAACACGAAGTGGGTGACTCCAAGCGCCTGGTACTGGCGGATGTCGGCGATGACCTGGTCCGCCGTGCCGTGAAACATCTGCCGGTCGCCCGCCGGCGCCTTCGCACGCTTGGGCAAGACCTCCATCGGGACGCGGAAGGTCAGGGTGATGGCGCGGGGATCCCGCCCGGCTCGCTGAGCCCAGGCGTGAACCTGTTTCACCTTGTCCGCGTACTCGGCCGGGTGAAGCATGGCTGGAGGGCGAAGCCCGATCGGATGCCAGCCGGCTCCCAGCTCTCCCGCGCGGCGGAGCGCCGCATCGGTGTGGCCGCCGATCCAGACGGGGATGCCGCCCTTCTGAACCGGCTTCGGCAGGAACACGATGTCACTCACCCGGTAATACTTCCCCTCAAATCGGATCTGGTCCTGGGTCCAACACGCTCGCATGAGCCGAATGTATTCCTCCGTGACGCGTCCGCGCTCCTTGAAGGGTGGAGAACCGAGAGCCTGGAACTCCTCCTCCAGCCAGCCCACCCCCGCTCCCAGGATCACGCGCCCGCCGGACAGGATGTCCACAGTGGCCAGCATCTTGGCCGTCACCACAGGGTTCCGGTAGGGGATCACCAGGACGCTCGTGCCGAGCCGGATCGTTTTGGTCGCCGCGGCCAGATGGCTCAGCAGGGTCAGCGGCTCCAGATAATCCTGGTGCGCGCCGCCGGGGAACTGGCCCGAGGGGTGATACGGGTACACCGACCGCGACGCGGCGGGAAGGATCACATGGTCGGTGACGAAGATCGAGGAGTAGCGGAGTCGCTCAGCCGCCTGCGCCAGCTTCACTAATACGTCGGGCTTGGCCAGGGGGCCACGACCGGGGAGCGCAAAGCCGAAGTGCACGGTGGTTCTCCTCAGCGCAATGAATGGAACGGACCTATGGTAGGCGAACCCCCGAGGGTTTGCAACGGGATCAACGCTTTGGTTGCGCGCTGGTTTTCCCGGTGGTATCTCTCTCCCGTGACCCACGTGTCCAGGACTCGTCAGCGAGCAAGGAAGTGGTTGCCGTGGCTGATGTGGGGGATCCCGTCCTTTATCTTCCTCGTCGCGTTCTTTCACCGCGTGGCGCCCGGAGTGATAGCCAAGGAGCTGATGGAGAGCTTTCATGCCACCGGGACGCTGCTGGGGCTCCTTTCTGCGGTCTACTTCTATGTCTACGCCGGTCTCATGATCCCGGCTGGGCTCCTGGTGGACGCCTATGGTCCGCGCCGGGTGGTGGCGGTGGGCGGCACGCTGATGGGGGTGGGCACACTGCTCATGGGGTGGGCTGGAAGCACCGGTATCCTCTTCGTCGGCGCCCTCAAGGTGGCGGCCATCTGGTTTCCACCCCGCCGCTTCGGCACTCTTGCTGCGATGACCGCGACCATGGGAGTGCTCGGCGCGCTGATAGCCACAGTGCCGCTGGCGCTTCTGGTCTCTGCCCTGGGCTGGCGCGGGGCGTTCATCCTTGTCGGGGCGCTGACCGGCATGGCCTCGGTTCTCTGCTGGTGGGTGGTGCGTGACGATCCCGAGGAGCTAGGGTTCGTCGTCGAGGGGGTTGGCAATGGGCCCGCCGCGGGTTCCGCCGTTCTCCCCTTCAGCCAAGTGCTCCGGGGAGCCGGCCTGGTGTTGAAGAACCCCTACACCTGGCCTCCGTTCCTGACCTTCTTCTGCCTCTACGCGGGGTCGGGAAACCTCATGCTCTGGGTGGTCCCGTTCTTGCGGGATGTGTACGTGTTGACGACGCCCCAAGCCGCGACCTACGCCACCGCCACCTCGCTGGCGCTCCTGGTTTCAGGGCCGCTGACGGGCTATCTCTCAGACCGGGTTCTCGGACGCCGGCGTCCGCTCTATTTGGGGCTGTGCTGGGGGTCGCTGGTGCTGTGGGCGATCTTCCTCCTGACCATCGGCCGTCTCCCGCTCTGGGGGCTTTATACGCTCTTCTTCATGATGGGGATCTGGGGTGCCGCCTTTGTCCTCACCTGGCCGATCGGCCGGGAAGTGAATCCGCCTCAGCTTGCCGGGGTGGCTGTGGCGGTGGTGAACCTGGGAGGCTTCTTGGGAGCGGCGCTGACCCAAGCGCCGGTGGGTGCAGTGCTGGATTCACGGTGGGCCGGCGCTCTTGCCGGCGGGGCCCGGATTTACCCGCTCCCGGCCTACACCGCGGCGTTCGTGGTCTCCGGGGTCTTTATCTTAGCCGCGGCGCTGATGGCGCTCCTGGTCCGCGAGACTCGCTGCCAGAACATCTACTCGACCCTCTACCCTCGCGCACGAAGGAGCGAGACTCACGCCCGCTGAGTGGCCGGACCCGCGGCATGGTGCTCCAGTGCTCACTCTCGATGCACGTCCGCTTCTCCTGCCTAAATCTTAGGCAGATGGCCCTGCCCTCTTCGGCAGCGATGACGATAACCCGCTGATTTTCTTCTTGCCCTTCTTCTCCGATCCCTCGGCACAACCGTTGCACGAAATTCAGCTCGGGAGGGAACTCGTATGAAGAAGGTTGAGGCGATCATCAAGCCGTTCAAACTGGACGACGTCAAGGAGGCGCTCACCGGGCTCGGAGTGATCGGCATGACGGTCTCCGAGGTTCGGGGGTTCGGCCGACAGAAAGGTCACACCGAGCTCTACCGGGGAGGGGAGTACACGGTGGATTTCCTTCCGAAGATCAAGGTGGAGGTAGTGGTCCCGGACAACCTCGTCGCGAAGGTGATGGACGTGCTGGCCAGTGCGGCCAAGACCGGGAGCATCGGTGACGGCAAGATCTTCGTCCACCCCGTGGAGACCGCGATCCGGATCCGCACGGGCGAGCGCGACGAGAACGCGCTCTAAAAGGAGGGAAACGCAGTGGCAAAGATGCCGAAAGTGGCAACAGTGCCAGTTCTGAGCGCGATCGTCCTCGCGCTGACCTTGTTGGTAGGTGGCGTCGGCCTCGCCTGGTCCCAGCAGGCGCCGGCAACAGGAGCGCCACCCGCCGCGGCCCAGGCGCCCGCTCCCCCACCGCCGAAGATCGACTCGGGCGACACGGCGTGGCTCCTGACCTCCTCGGCTCTGGTGCTCCTCATGACCGCGCCGGGCCTCGCCCTCTTTTATGGCGGCATGGTGCGCCAGAAAAACGCCCTGGCAACGATCATGCACAGCTTCATCATCCTGGCCCTGATCTCTGTGCAGTGGGTGCTCTGGGGGTACAGCCTGGCGTTCGGTCCTGACAAAGGGGGGATCGTCGGCGGTCTGGAATGGATCGGCCTCCAGGGGGTGGGGCTCCAGCCGAACCCGGACTATGGTGCCACAGTCCCGCACCAAGCATTTATGGTCTTCCAGCTCATGTTTGCGGTGATCACGCCTGCGCTCATCACCGGGGCCTTTGCCGAGCGGATGAAGTTCTCCACCTTCATTGTCTTCATCCTGGCCTGGGCCACCCTTATTTACGACCCGCTGGCCCACTGGGTCTGGGGGGTCGGGGGGTGGCTGAGGAACTTGGGCGCCCTCGACTTCGCCGGAGGGACCGTAGTGCACATCAGCTCCGGCGTCTCGGCGCTCGCCGCGGCGCTGATCATTGGCAAGCGCAGGGGGTACGGCCACGAGCCCATGCCGCCCCACAACCTGCCGCTGACCGTGGCCGGCGCGGCGCTCCTGTGGTTTGGGTGGTTCGGCTTCAACGCGGGGAGTGCCATCGCTGCCAATGCGCTGGCCACCAGCGCCTTTGTCGTGACCAATACCGCCACGGCCTCTGCGGCCCTCGGCTGGATGTTCACTGAGTGGGCCATGCGCGGCAAGCCCACCGTGCTGGGCGCGGCCTCGGGAGCGGTGGCGGGGCTGGTCGCCATCACCCCCGCCTCGGGGTTTGTGACCCCGATGGCCTCCATCGTGATCGGCGCCGTGGCCGGCTTCCTCTGCTACAACGCGTGCAACGTGAAGGCCAAGCTCGGCTACGACGACTCGCTTGACGTGGTCGGAGTGCACGGAATCGGGGGTACCTGGGGAGCCCTCGCAACCGGGCTCTTTGCCACCAAGACCATCAACGACGCCGGCGCCGATGGCCTCTTTTACGGCAACCCCAAGCAACTAGGGATTCAAATCGTTGCGGTCCTGGCTTCCTGGGTGCTGGCGTTCGTGGGCACGTTGATCATCTTGAAGATCCTCGACGCCATCATGGGGCTCCGGGTCACCCAGGAGGACGAGGTGGCGGGCCTGGACCTCTCCCAGCACTCCGAGACCGCCTACACGCTGGGTGGGTCGGCCTACTCCGAATACGCGACCGGGGGCTCCTTCGCTCAGGCCAAGCCAAGGGCAACTCAGTAGTGGTCCCGGCCCGGGCCGCTTGACGGCCCGGTGGCGAGGTTTTATGGTAAGGGCGCCGAGGGGGTGGGTTTGCCCCCTCGGCCCCTGAATTTTGCTCCACTTTACTTTTTCAGGCCCCGGCCTTACCCGGGGCCCGGCGCGCGAGAGGAGGCGACGCATGACCGCGAAGGAAGCCATCAAATTTGCCAAGGGGAAGGGTGCCAAGATCGTGGACCTCCGGTTCATCGATGTGCCGGGGCTCTGGCAGCACTTCTCGGTTCCGGTGCGCGAGCTGACCGAGGAGCTGTTCGAAGAGGGGATCGGCTTCGACGGCTCGTCGATCCGCGGCTTTCAGACTATCGACGAGTCAGACATGCTCCTGGTTCTGGACCCGGCCACGGCGGCCATGGATCCCTTCACCGCGGTTCCTACCCTGGTCCTGATCTGCAACGTCAAGGACCCCGTCACCGGCAAGATCTACAGCCGCGACCCGCGCTACGTGGCCCAGAAGGCGGAGGCCTATCTCAAAAAGACCGGCATTGCCGACACCATCTACTGCGGACCGGAGCTGGAATTTTTCTTCCTCGACGCCGTCCGCTTCGATCAGAGCTACAACTTCGGGTTCTACTACATCGACTCGGAGGCGGGCTTCTGGAACTCGGGCAAGGAGGGGACCCCCGATCGGCCCAACCTGGGCTACAAACCCCGCTACAAGCAGGGCTACTTCCCGGTCCCGCCCATGGACAAGTTCCAGGACATCCGTTCCGACATGGTGCTGGCCTTAGAGTCTGTGGGGGTCAAGGTGGAGGTGCACCACCATGAGGTCGGCACCGCGGGCCAGACCGAGGTGGACATGCGCTTCACCACATTAACCCGCATGGCCGACAACGTGCTGTGGTACAAGTACTGCGCCAAGAACACCGCGAAGAAGCACGGCAAGACCGCCACCTTCATGCCCAAGCCGATCTTTATGGACAACGGCTCCGGCATGCACACGCACCAGTCGCTGTGGAAGAACGGCAAGAACATCTTCTACGAGCGGGGGGGCTACGCCGACATCTCCAAGACCTGCCTCTACTACATCGGCGGGATCCTCAAGCACGCCTCGGCGCTCTGCGGGCTTGTCGCCCCCACGACCAACTCCTACCGGCGGCTGGTGCCGGGCTACGAGGCGCCCATTAACCTCGCCTATAGCCAGCGGAACCGCTCAGCGTGCGTCCGGATTCCTGTCTACTCCCGCTCGGAGAAGACCAAGCGGATCGAGTTCCGCACCCCGGACAACTCGTGCAACCCCTACCTTTCCTTTGCGGCCTGCATGATGGCCGGGTTGGATGGGATCGTCAACAAGATCGATCCGGGCAAGCCCATCGACAAGGACCTCTACGAGCTGCCGCCGGCCGAGGCCAAGAAGGTGAAGCAGCTCCCGGGCTCGCTCGACGTCGTGCTCGACGCCCTCGAGAAGGACCACGATTTCCTCCTGAAGGGCGACGTGTTTACCCCGGACCTGATCGAGACCTGGCTTGAGTACAAGCGGAAGAACGAGGTGGACGCCATCCGCCTCCGGCCCCACCCCTGGGAGTTCGCGCTGTACTTCGACATCTAACTCGCCGGGGCAGCGTACCCACGCCGAA
>CAYFIG010000011.1:0-1041 GCA_964342905.1 uncultured bacterium | reverse complement strand
CAGGCGAGAGAGCGGCCCCCGGTCCATGACCGGGGGCCGTGGTGTCTTCGTGTCCGATCCGTTGCCGGAGGCTGAGCAACCCTGCCTAGGAAGTAATCAAGTCCCGCCTCGATGCTCTTTTTCGTAGCACTCGGCTCGCGCGCGCGGTAGATCCGCGTTTCTGGCATCAACCTTTTAAATACAGAACTTTTCGGCGTTTCCATCGCGCGCGGCTTCAATGGCATCGAACTTGCTCTAAGATTGGTTTCGCGACACGACTTACTCACCTCGTCCGAATGGAGGCGTCGATGCGTCTAGAGCGAAGGTGGATGGTTTCCTTCTTTGTGTGTGTCCTCGTGTTGCTGCCGGGGATGGTTGGCGGCGCGCTGGCTCAGGATCAAGCCAAGCCAGTTGACGCGCAGGCCCAGCCGGCCGCGGCGCCGCCTCCGGACCCCATAAAGGTCCTGACGGACAAGACGGGTGACGCCAAGGTCGCCCTGGACACGATCTGGACCCTGGTGACGGCGTTCCTCGTCTTCTTTATGAACCTGGGATTCGCCATGCTAGAGGCGGGGTTCTGCCGGGTCAAGAACGTGGTCACCGTTCTGGCCAAGAACTTCATCGTCTTCGCGGTGTCCTCCGTTGCCTTCCTCGTTCTCGGTTTCGGCCTTATGTTCGGCGATGGGACCCCGCTCTTCGGGACGCAAGGGCTCTGGTTCGTCAGCGGCGCCGATAATAGCCCGGCCATGGCGGATGCCTACAAAGGGGATTACTCCGCCCTCAACTGGACGGGGACGCCCCTCTGGGCGAAGTTCTTCTTCCAGCTTGTCTTCGCCGGCACCGCAGCGACCATCGTTTCGGGAGCTGTGGCGGAGCGCATGAAGTTCGGCGCCTTTTATCTCTTCAGCTTCCTCATGGTCGGGCTTATCTATCCGATCGTAGGTCACTGGATCTGGGGTGGCGGGTGGCTCGCCAAGCTCGGGATGTTCGACTTCGCCGGCTCCACGGTCGTCCACTCGGTCGGGGGCTGGGCCGCCCTGGCCGGAGCCATCATGCTGGGAG
>CAYFIG010000010.1:16038-17270 GCA_964342905.1 uncultured bacterium | reverse complement strand
TCGAGCGTGACCTTAGGTTCGACCCAGGTCAACCCGATCGCCTACTGCTTGACGAAGCTGCCGGCCTCGACGAGACTGCCGAGGAGGGAGTGAAAGATGAGGAGCCCGTCAAGCATACCCATGGCCTTCTCGGCAGCGCGCTCCGGGTGGGGCATGAGGCCCAGCACCGTCCCCTCCTCGTTGACGATTCCCGCAATGTTCTCCAGGGAGCCGTTCGGGTTGGCTTCCCGGGTGACCTCCCCAGACTCGGTGCTGTAGCGGAAAACAATCTGGTTCCGCTCTTTCAAGGCCCGGAGGGTCTCCCGATCGCAGTAATACTTCCCCTCGCCGTGGGAGATGGGCATTTTGAGCACTTGACCCTGCCGCATGGCCCGGGTGAAGGGGATCTCGGTGTTCTCCACGAGAAGATGGGTGGTCTGGCAGCGGTACTGGAGGCACTCGTTCTTCATGAGGGCGCCGGGGAGGATCCGGGCCTCGCACAGGATCTGGAAGCCGTTGCAGGAGCCCAGGACGAAGCCGCCCCTGGCCACAAATTCGGGAAGCGCCTCCACGACCGGGGAACGCCCGGCGATGGCGCCGGCGCGGAGGTAGTCACCGTATGAAAAGCCCCCGGGGAGGATGACGCAGTCAAACTCGGAGAGGTTCGTATTCCGGTGCCAGACGTACTCGACGGGTTGGCGCAGGACCTCGCTGATCACGTAGTGAAAGTCGCAGTCGCTCCAGGTGCCCGGGAAAACCACCACCCCGAATTTCATGCGCAGGACCCCTCCTTTCGTCTCTATCTTAATCCGCGGGGCGCGTTATGGCAAGACTGTCCGCGTCCCATTGTCCACAATCTCCACCGTGAAGTCCTCCGTCACCGGGTTGGCGAGGAGTTTCTGGCACATCTCCTCCAGCCGGGCCCGAGCCCGCGCCGGATCCTGAACCTCAAGCTCCAGCTCCAGGACCTTCCCCATCCGGAGATCCTTGACTTCTGCAAAACCGAGCCCCTCCAGGGCCCGCTTGACCGCTTTCCCCTGGACATCCAGGACCCCCTGCTTGAGCCTCACGAAGACCCGCGCCCTCATTAATTCCCTCGGAGGGGGGCTCGCGCCCCCCTACACTCGCCTTCGGCTCGCGCTCTCCGCGGTCTCGCTCCGCGAGAACCGCTCCGCGTGCCGAACCTCCCCAGCTTCGAGTGCTGGCTTGGCCCGCGCAACCGGTGGGGGAGGCCTCGGAGGGGGCCGTCGAGG
>CAYFIG010000010.1:0-16028 GCA_964342905.1 uncultured bacterium | reverse complement strand
CCTCACGAAGACCCGCGCCCTCATTAAGCCAGGCCGAGCCGCCGGTAGATGGCGTCCACGTTCCGAAGATACCAGGCCGGGTCGAAGCAGCCCTTGAGCTCCTCCGGGGAAAGGCGGGCCATCACTTCGGCGTCTCCCGCCAAGAGGTCATGGAAGGAAGTCTTCTCGCTCCAAGCCCTCATGGCGATGCGCTGAACGATCTGGTAGGCCTCCTGCCTTCCAAGCCCCTTCTCGGTCAGCTTTAGGAGCACCCGCTGGGAGTAGATGAGGCCGTAGCTCCGCTCCAGGTTCTCCCGCATCCGTTCCGGGTAGACCCGCAACCCCTCAAGGATCCAGGTCATCCGGGAGAGGAGGTAATCGACCAGGATGGTGGAATCCGGGAGAATAATGCGCTCGACCGACGAATGGCTGATGTCGCGCTCGTGCCAGAGGGCGACGTTCTCCAGCGCTGCCAGCGCGTGACTCCTGACCACTCTAGCGAGCCCACAGACCTGCTCGCAGGCCACCGGGTTCCGCTTGTGGGGCATCGACGAGGAACCCTTCTGGCCCTCGACGAACGGCTCCTCCGCCTCCAGGATCTCGGTGCGCTGGAGCCCCCGGATCTCAAGCGCGATCTTCTCAAGGGAAGCGGCGAGGATCGCCAGGGTCGCGACAAACTCGGCGTGCCGGTCGCGCTGAATGACCTGGCTGGATACCGGGGCCGGTTCGAGCCCTAGAGCGCGACAGACCTCCTCCTCCACCGCCGGATCCACGTGGGCGAAGTTCCCCACCGCTCCGGAGACCTTTCCCACGCGGACGACCTCCTTGGCACGACGGAGCCGCTCCAGGTTCCGACCGGCCTCGGCATACCAGGCGAGGGACTTGAGGCCGAAGGCGGTGGGCTCGGCATGGACCCCGTGGGTTCGGCCGACACAGAGGGTGTCCTTGTGCTCCAGGGCAAGCCGCCTGAGCGCTTCTCTGAGCCGTTGGAGATCCGCGATCAAAAGGGCAGCGGCGTCCTGAAGCTGAAGGGCCAGCCCCGTGTCCACCACGTCAGAAGAGGTGAGCCCCGTGTGGACGTACCGCGAGTCAGCCCCGATCGCCTCCTCCAGGCTGGTGAGAAAGGCAGTGACATCATGCCTCAGCCGGGCCTCAATTTCCTCAATCCGGTTTGCATCCACGCGCGCCTTAGCCTTGATCCGGACCAGGGCCTCTGGCGGGATGAGGCCCCGCCGCGCGAGAACCTCGCAGACGGCCAGCTCCACTCTGAGCCAGGCCGCATACTTGGCCTCCTGGCTCCACACACGAGCCATCTCGGGTCGCGTGTACCGTTCAATCACGCTGACAAACCAAAAAACCCGCCGGCGGCGGGTATGCGGGGGCTGGATCGAGAGCCCTGGGTTTCGACTGCGCAGCGCCTGCGCTCCACGGGCCTCCCCTCAGGTTAGTTGCGGCCAAGCTCCTTCGGCAGGTGACGTCGGTCCAGCGGGCCCAGGGTCAGGAGGGCCAGCCGATCCTCATCCAGGAGCCGGTGGATCAGCGCCTGTACCTCTTCCTCCCCAACCTGGTCGATCGCCGCCAGCATCTCGTCGAGGGAGAAGAACGAGCCGAAGTAGAGCTCCTGCTTCGCGAGCCGGTTCATCCGGCTCGAGGTGGACTCCAGCGACAGCATCAGGTTGCCCTTCAGGTGGTCCTTGGCCCGGCGCAGCTCCTCGGCTGTGATGCCGTCCTTCTTGAGCGCGCGCACTTCCTTCAGGATGCACTTGAGCACCTTGGAGAAGTTCTGGGCGTCGGTGCCGGCGTACAAGTAAAGGACCCCGGTGTCGCGGTAGGCTTGGGTGCTCGAGTAGATCGAGTAGACCAAGCCCTGGCGCTCCCTGACCTCCTGGAAGAGGCGGGAGGACATGCTGCCGCCAATGATGTCGTTCAGGAGGTAGAGCGCGTAACGCTCGGGCGCCGCGTGGTGGAGGCCCGGGAACGCGGCGACCAGGTGCACCTGCTCCAGATTCTTCGGCACCAGGTTCACGCCAGCGTGGAGGACGGGGGGCGCGCCGTCCCGCGCCGCCGATGGACGGTCGAAGCCCTCGAAGCGCGGGGCGAACAGGGAGACCACCTGCTCGTGATCCACATGACCGGCGACGGCGATGACGAGATGCGCGGGCACATACTCTTCGCCGAAGTGGCAGAGGATCAGCTCGCGGCTGAAGCCCTGGACCGCCTCCCGCCTGCCCAGGATCGGGCGGCCCAGCGGATGCCCGGCCCAGATGCGCTCGGCGAAGAGGTCGTGGATCAGATCGTCCGGCGTATCCTCCACCATCTTGATTTCCTGGAGGACCACGGACTTCTCCTTTTCGATCTCCTCGGTTCCGAAGAGCGGATGCAGCAGGATGTCGGTCAGGAGGTCCACGGCCAGGGGCAGGTGCTCATCCAGCACGTTGACGTAAAAGCACGTATGCTCCTTCGCGGTGAAGGCATCCATCTGGCCGCCCACCGAATCCATGGTGCGGGCGATCTCCTCCGCCGTGCGCGAGGCGGTGCCCTTGAAGACCAGGTGCTCGATGAGGTGAGAGACGCCGCCCCGGCTCTCCGGCTCGTTGCGAGAACCGGTGTCCACCCAGATCCCCACCGCGACCGATCGGACATGGGGCATGCGCTCGGTCACGACGCGGATGCCATTGGGAAAAACGCTTTTCCTATACTCTTCGACCACGCGCGCAGACCTCGCTAGGGGTTCTTCCGTCGCTCCCGGTCCGCCAGCGCCGGTTGCTCCCGGAGCGCCGTCTTCCGGGAGAGGCGGACCTTGCCGTTGGGATCGATCTCGATGACCTTCACCAACACCTCGTCACCCTCCACGAGCACGTCGTTGACGGACCTGATCCGGTTCTCAGCGATCTGGGAGATGTGCAGGAGTCCCTCGCTCCCTGGCATCAACTCCACGAATGCGCCGAACTCCATGATCTTCTTCACCTTGCCCAGGTAGATCCGGTCGAGCTCCACCTCCCGGCAGATGTCCTGGATGATCGCGATGGCCTTCTGAACCGCGGCGTTGTCGGCGGAGAAGACCGTGACGCGCCCGTCGTCCTCCACGTCGATCTTGGCCCCGGTCTGCTCCTGGATGCCCCGGATCACCTTGCCACCGGGGCCGATGATCTCGCGGATCTTCTCGGGGCGGATCTTGATGGTCACAAAGCGCGGAGCATAGGCGGACAGCTCGGGTCGCGGCTTGGCGATGGCCCCGCTCATCTTCTGGAGGACGGCAAGCCTGGCCTCGCGGGCCTGGGCCAGCGCCTGGGCCATGATTTCTGTCGAGACCCCGCTGATCTTGATGTCCATCTGGAGCGCGGTCACGCCCTTCTCGGTCCCCGCCACCTTGAAGTCCATGTCGCCATAGTGGTCCTCGGTCCCCATGATGTCGGTGAGGACCGCGACCCGATCCCCTTCTTTGATGAGCCCCATGGCGATCCCTGCCACCGACGCCTTGATGGGCACGCCGGCGTCCATCAAGGCCAGCGCGGCACCGCAGACCGTGGCCATGGAGGAGGAGCCGTTGGACTCCAGGATGTCCGAAACCACGCGGATCGTGTAGGGAAACTCCTCCTTGGAAGGCAGGACCGCTTGGACCGCGCGCTCCGCCAGGGCGCCGTGGCCGATCTCGCGCCGGCCCGGGCCGCCAAAGCGCCGCACCTCGCCCACGGAGAAGGAGGGGAAGTTATAGTGGAGCATGAAGGGTTTGAAGGACCCGCCCTCAAGCGCCTCGATCTTCTGCTCGTCCTGCTTGGTGCCGAGCGTGACCGCCACCAGCGCCTGGGTCTCGCCGCGGGTAAAGAGCGCAGAGCCGTGGGCCCGGGGGAGGAAGCCAACCTCGCAGCTGATCGGTCGGGTCTCTATCGCCGAGCGGCCGTCTACCCGGATTCCTTTTTCAAGGACCATGCGCCGGACCTCGGCCTGTTCCACCTTCTCGAAGGCCTCCCGGGCCGCGACCTTGAGTGTCTCGTCGCTGCCCAGGGCCTGGAAGACCTCCAGGAAAATTTGCTCCATGGCCTGGGCCCGAGCCTGCTTTTCGTAGATGGTCAGGGCCTGGGTGATCTTGGCTGCTGCCAGCTCTCTGACCCGTGATTCCAGCTGAGGATCGGCATCCCGCGCTGGCTCGAACGGCCAGCGGGGCTTGCCTGCCAGGGCGACCAGGGCTTTCTGGATCTTCACCAGCTCCTTGCAGTGGTCGTGACCGAACGCGATGGCGCGGAGCATGGTCTCCTCGGGCACCTCTTTGGCGCCCGCCTCCACCATCAACACGGCCTCCTCGGTCCCCGCGATCACCAAGTCCAGAGCTGAGACGGCGAGCTGGCTCTCGGTAGGGTTGACCACGAGCTGGCCATCCACGAGCCCGACTCGCACGGCCCCGATCGGACCGTTGAACGGGATCCCGGAAACGGCCAGGGCCGCCGAGGCGCCATTCACCGAGAGCACGTCGGGGTCGTTCTCCTGATCGGCGGAGATGGCCAGGGCGGTGACCTGAACCTCGTGCTTGAAGCCAGGGAGGAAGAGCGGGCGGATCGGTCGATCGATGAGCCGCGAGGTCAGGACCTCTTTCTCCACCGGTCGCCCCTCGCGCTTGAAGAACCCTCCAGGAATACGCCCGCCTGCATACGCGCGTTCCCGGTAATCCACAGTGAGTGGAAAGAAATCGACCCCCTCGAGGGGGGTCTTGGTCGTCACCGCCGTGGCCAACACCACGGTCCCGCCGTACCGGACCAGGACTGCGCCGTCCGCCTGTTTGGCGACACGGCCGGTCTCCAGGGAAAACGTGCGACCGCCCACCTCAGTTTGAGTGGCATGAATCATATGGACGCTTGACCTCCTGCAGCAGGGGGGAACGGCATCAACTCGAACTGGCCCGGCGATGCCGGGCACCGGGTGCAAGGTCGGAACACGGGAGCCGCCCTCACCGGCGGATTCCGAGCTTCTCTGTTACAGCGCGAAAACGCTCTGGATCCTTCTTACGCAAGTATTCGAGCAGCCCGCGCCGCTTGCCGATGAGCATAAGCAGGCCGCGCCGGGAGTGGTGGTCCTTCACATGGATCTTGAAGTGTTCGGAGAGGCTCTGAATCCGCTCTGAGAGGAGCGCGATCTGAACCTCGGGCGACCCTGTGTCTGCCTCGTGGAGCTTGAACTCAGCGATCAGGGCTTTTTTTTTCTCGACAGCGACTGGCATGTCACGATCTTGGCTCGGGCTCCGGTTAGAAAAACTCTCGATTCCTCAAACAATTACGGTAGTTACCCTACCACAGAAGCAGGGGTTTGTAAATGGTGATTTCAGCCGCCTTCCGGGGTGGAGGCCAGGACGCGGGCAGCCGTTTTAATATCCCGGATCAGCTGGGACTGAAGCGCTTCGATACTCGGAAACAGTTGCTCTGGACGGATGCGCCGGAGAAAGGCCAGGGTTAGCTGCTGGTCGTAGAGATCTCCCGAAAAATCCAGGAGATAGGCTTCCACCCAGTACTCCCCCTCCCCGAAAGTCGGCCTGACCCCGACGTTCACGACGGCACCAGCTTCTCCCCCGGCCCAATAAGCCCGGGCCGCGTAGACGCCAGAGGCCAGGATCAGTTCCCGCTCGGGCCTGAGGTTGGCTGTGGGGAACCCGAGCTGGCGTCCCCGCCCCTTCCCCCGTGCGACACGTCCGCGAACCGTGTACGGGTGGCCGAGAAACCTGATGGCGAGCTGGACATTCCCGGCTTGGAGGGCCTGCCGGATCGCCGAGGAGGAGACGGTCACGCCGTCCACCGTCATCGGCGGGATGACGTGGACGACGAAATCCAGGGTCGGCGCAAGCGTCTGAAGGAGGGCGGCATTCCCCCTGGCGCCCCGGCCGAAGGTGTGGTTGAACCCCACCACCACTTCACGAGCCTTCAGGGTTCGATGGAGAACGTCCCGAACAAATGCCTCGGGCTCAATCCGTGAGAACTCAAGGGTGAACGCAATGACCACGGTCGTGTCCAGCCCTTGCCGAGCCATGAGGGTCAGGTTCTCCTCCAGCGTGGTGATCGGAGCTGGGGCTCGGTCGGGTTGGAGCAGTTCAAGGGGATGGGGATCGAAGGTAGAGGCCAAGGCCGCGAGGCCCAGACTGCGGGCACGACTGACCGCGGTGGCGAGGATCTTCTGGTGGGCACGATGAACTCCATCGAAGGTGCCGAGCGCGACCACCGTTGGACGGCGATCAGGCGGGTAGGATTCGATGCCGCGGATGATCTCCATGAAGAATCCGTTCAGGTTTCACCGCACTGCCCGCCTGGATCAGGCGCCCGAGCCCGAGAAAGCTGCCCGCGGGGGCATACAACCTGACGAGGCCACTGTCCGCGGAGGCGGGCTGCGGGGCCGGGACGGCCTGGCCGTCAAGCAGGGCTGCCGCGGCCTCTTGGGTGAGCCGAAGCGCAGGCAGGTGGCTCAGGGCCGAGTCGGGAGGGAGAATCCGAGGCCAGAAGGCCGCACCGTCGCGGGCTTGGACCAGCTCGGCCCAAGGGATCGCGGCGTCGAGGGAATATGGCCCCACTCGGACTCTAAGGAGCCGCTCGAGCAGTCCACCGCACCCGAGCGCCTCGCCGAGGTCAGCCGAGAGCGTCCGCACATAGGTTCCCTTCCCGCAGACCACCCTGATCGTGAAGAAGGGAAGCTCGACGGACTCAAGCGTGAGCGCGTAAATCATGACCGGCCTGGGCTCCCGTTTCACTTCCACACCCCGGCGGGCGAGCTCGTAGAGGCGTTTACCGCCCACGCGAAGGGCGGAGTACATGGGGGGAACCTGCTGGATCTGGCCGACGAAGCGGGCGAGGATCTCCTGGATCGCGGCGGAGGTGAGCGTAGGGATCGGCTCCTCCCGGAGAACTTTTCCGCTTCGATCTTGGGTGTCTGTCCTGAGCCCGAGCCTCACAGTGGCCACGTACTCCTTGGCATGGTCGGCCAGGTATGGGGTCAGCTTGGTGGCCTCGTTGATCAGGATAGGGAGAACCCCGGCAGCCTCTGGGTCCAGCGTCCCGCCGTGGCCCACCTTGGCGACTCGAAGGAGCTGGCGAAGATGGGCAACCACCTGAAACGAGGTGGGTCCGGGATCCTTGTTCACAACGAGGATCCCGGAACGAAGAGTGGAAGTCATCGGGCCGGTCGGCCGAGAGCCTCGGAGACGGCGTTCAGAACCTTGGCGGTGGCCTCCTCGAGACTTCCCACGACCGTGCACCCGGCGGCGTTGACGTGCCCGCCACCGCCGAAGCGCGCGGCAATGGCATTCACCGCGACGTCCCCCTTCCCCCTGAGGCTCACCTTCACCCGCCCATTCCCGGTCTCCTTCAGCAGGATGCCCACCTTGACGCTCTCGATGGAGCGCGGGTAGATCACGAGGTCTTCTGCTTCCAGGAACAGTTCGGGGGCGCTCCCCGCGGGGAGCGCCAACCAGGCCATGAGGCCGTCTGAGGAAACCTCGATCCGCTGAAGGAGCCGCCCGAGGAGCGCGAGTGACTCGGGGCGGCGGGCCTCGTAGAGCCGGGCAGCGACTCGAGCCGGGTTAGCGCCGCGCCCGACCAATTCCGCAGCGATCCGCAACGCCTTTGCCGACGTATTGGAGTAGCGGAAGGAACCGGTGTCGGTGTGGATGGCGATAAAGAGGTTCGTGGCTACGTCGGGGGTAATCGGAAGACCCACGGCTTCGAGCAGGTCGTAGATCATCTCGCCTGTGGCCGATGCCGTCTCGTCGATCCAATTGACACTGCCGTAGCGCTTGTTGTCGGGGTGATGGTCGATGTTCGCCACCTGGGTGGCGGGGCCACGGGCTCCCTCCAAGAGCCTGCCGGTTCGCTCAGGGTCTGGACAGTCGCAGACCACGACGAGGTCGAAGGGGCCCTTGGGAGCTGTCCACTGCTGGAAGAGGGCCGAGCCGGGCATGAAGCGAAGCGGCTCGGGCACGGGTTGGGGGCCAGCCACGATCACAGACCATCCGGCCTCGCCCAGAGCCAGCCCAAGGCCGAGCAGGGACCCGAGCTGGTCACCGTCAGGGTTGGCATGGCCCAAGAGAAGGACTTCACCGCTGGGGCGGGTCAGGAGGGCCAGGAGACGAGCGGGAACGGTTGGCTCCCGCTCAGTCATTCGGGTTACCAGCCTCCCGGGCCCGGAGATCCGCCAAGAGGTGCTGAATGCTCGCGGCATGGGCCATTGACCGATCAGGGCGGAACGAGAGCGCCGGAATGATCCGAAGGGCGAGATGTTGCATGAGCCAGCTTCGGATAAAGCCCTTCGCGTGCTCCAGGGCTGTCAAGGTGGCGCGCCACTCTTCCTCCGTGCCGAACACCGACACATACACCTTGGCGGTGCTGAGGTCCTTGGCGACCTCCACGTCGGTCACGGTGACGAAGCCGAGGCGGGGATCCTTCAGCTCCCGCTGAAGAACCACGGAGATCTCCTCCTTGATCAGCTGCTTGACGCGATCGATGCGTTTGCCCTGCATCTAGCCTCGGAGGGGGGCCACCCACGCCTTCGGCGCGGGTACCCGCCCCTTCCGACACCTCCCCCCGAGGTTGCGCGGGCAAAGCCCTGGCTCGAAGCGGACCATCCGTCCCGTGTGGTAGAAGTCCGAAGTCAGATTGGGTTTCACGGGTCTTCCTTCTACAGGATTTCGATCTGGAGGTCGATGACGTGCCCGTCCACGAGAGACTCGATGAAGGCCACCGCTTTAGAGACGACTTCGTTGGCGTGGCGGGAGTCGTGGGAGATGGAGGCGACCGCCAGCGTGGCGCGCTGCCAGGAGTCGTGGTGATCCACCTCGGCCACGGCCACGTCAAAGCGGTGCTTCACTTTCTCCTTGAGCCCCTTGAGGACGTGGCGCTTGTCCTTGAGCGATCCCACATCGGGAAGATGGAGTTCCACCGTCCCCACCGCCACCCGCACCGTGCTCACGACCCGCCTCGACCGCGTTACAAGGTGCGGGCGACTTCCTCGGTCGTGTAGGCCTCGATCACGTCGCCCACCTGGACGTCGCTCACGCCATCCACGCCGATGCCGCACTCAAGCCCCTGCATAACCTCGCGGACATCGTCCTTGAAGCGCTTGAGGGAGGCGATGACCCCCTCGCCCAGGAGCGTGCCGTCCCGGCGGATCCGGACTTTGGCGGAGCGGACAATCTTCCCCTCCAGCACGTAGGAGCCCAGCACGGTTCCCAGCTTGGAGATGGGGAAGAGCACGCGCACCTGGGCCCGACCAAGCGGCACCTCCCTGATTTCCGGAGCCAGCATTCCCTCCAGCGCTGCCCTGAGGTCGTTGACAGCCTCGTAGATCACATTGTAGGTCCTGAGGTCCACCCCCTCGACCTGAGCCTGGCTGGCGGCCTTGGGCTCGGGCCGCACGTTGAAGCCCAACACGATGGCGTTCGAGGCCGAGGCCAGGTTGACGTCGTTCTCGGTAATGGCTCCCACGGACCCGTGGATCACCTTCAGCTTGACCTCGTCGGTAGAGAGCCGCTCGAGGGCCTCGGTGAGCGCCTCCACCGAGCCCTGAACATCGCCCTTCAGGATCAGCCGGAGCTCCTTCACCTCGCCGGCGGCAATCCGCTTGTGGAGGTCCTCGAGGGTGACCCGGGTGGTGGCCTTGGCCTTCGCCCGCTCGCGCTCCTGGCGCACGGTGGCGATCTGGCGGGCCTTGCGCTCGTCCTCCACCGCCTGAAGCCGATCGCCGGCCATGGGCACGCCGGAGAGCCCGAGGATCTCCACAGGATTGGAAGGGCCCGCCTCCTTCACCTTCTTGCCTCGATCGTCGAACATGGCCCGCACCCGGCCAGAGCGCTGGCCCACCACCACCGCATCGCCCTCGCGAAGAGTGCCCTGCTGGATCAGCACCGTGGCCACTGGCCCGCGCCCCCGATCCAGCTTGGCCTCAATGATGACTCCGCGGGCCGCCCGAGCGGCGTTGGCCTTCAGTTCCATGATCTCGGCCTGCAGCGCGGTCATCTCCAAGAGCTGGTCAAGGCCGGTTCCACGCTTGGCGGACGTCTCGACAAAAATGGTCTGACCGCCCCATTCCTCGGGAACGAGCCCAAGGTTGGACAGCTCGCGCTTCACCCGCTCAGGATCCGCGCCTGGCTTGTCGATCTTGTTGATGGCCACAAGCATGGCGACATTGGCGGCCTTGGCGTGGTTGACGGCCTCCACGGTCTGAGGCATCACCCCATCATCGGCGGCCACCACGAGGATGACGATGTCTGTCACCTGGGCGCCACGAGCTCGCATGGCCGTAAAGGCTTCGTGGCCAGGCGTGTCGAGGAAGCTGACCTTGCCGTGCGAGGTCTCCACCTGGTAGGCGCCGATGTGCTGGGTGATGCCGCCGAACTCCTTCTCCACCACCTTGGTGCGGCGGATGGCGTCCAGCAGCGAGGTCTTCCCGTGGTCCACGTGACCCATGACCGTGACCACGGGCGGCCGGAGGCGGAGGAGCGTTGGATCCAGCTCCTCTTCCACGATCTCCTCGCCCTCAAGGCTCCGGATCTCGGCGTCGAAGCTGAACTTGTCGGCGACCAGCTTGACGGCGGTGGGATCCAGAATTTCGTTGAGCGTGGCCATGACGCCCATCTCGAGGAGGGCTTTGATCACCTCGCCGGACTTCCGGCGCATCTTCTCGGCCAGCTCGGCGACCGTCACCGACTCGGGGAGCTTGAGCAACTCGCGCTGAACCTCCGCGGGGGGAGCCGACGGGGCCGCTTCCGCCACAAGGGGCGGAGAGGGTGGGGGCGCGACGGGCGGCACAGCCGTGATCGGGGGCGCAGTCAGCGAAACCACCGACGCAGCGGGCGTCGCGGGAACCGGCGCGGCCGCCGGCGCCACTTCCTTGGGAGGAGCCGGTCTGGGTGGCGTCGGTCGGGACACAGGTGCAGCCGGTCGCGCGGCAGGCCGAGGAGGCGCTGCAGGGGCAGGCAGCACTTTCTTCGGGGGCGCTGGAGGAGCGGGAGGCGGAGCCATGGCGGCCGCAGGCCTCTCCACCCGGTGAATCAGGACGACCTTGGGCTCCGGCTTCGGAGCTGGCGCAGCAGGCCGGGCCGGGGACTCGATCCCGGGACGCGGGTGCACCGGCGGCGTGGCAGTGGCGGGCGCCCTGATCTCCACAGGAGACAGTGTGGGTTCCTCCACGTGTTTGATGAGAGTCGCAGCTACCTTCCGCGTCTCTTCGACCTCGGGCGTGCCGGGTGGCTCCGCGACCGTCTTGGCCGCCTTTTTCTTGGGAGCTGCCTTGGTTTCCGTCGGAAGCTCGCGCCCCCGCCCGAGCTGGATACGAAGCTGGTTCGCGGTTGCTTGATCGAGCGGGCTCATCGCGCGCTTGCCCTTGAGGCCCATGCCCTCCAGGGCGACCAACAGATCCTTGCTGGTGACACCCAGCTCCTTGGCCAGGTCAATCACCTTTACTCGTCCCGCCATCGTCCCTCTGTCTCCCTCGTCCGTTGAAAGACATCCGTCAGGTTCAGGCTTTCTGCCCACGCCAGGAGGTCAGGACCACCCTCCGCAGGCCCCCTGAACGCGTGAGCCAGCCGGCCCCGCTTCAGAGCCGTCTCGATGCAGGCGCGGCCCGGACAGACATAGGCCCCGCGCCCTGGAGCCCTTCCCGATCGATCCACTCCCACCCGCCCGTCAGCCTGCCTGACGAGCCTGACAAGCGCCGACTTGGGCAGCTGGCGACGGCAGCCGATGCAGGTCCGAAGGGCCGCCCGAGTCACGGAGGCGGAGCGCCGCCCTCGTCAGGCAGCTCCCGCGCGCTCTCGTCAGCGGTGTCCGGCAGGGGAGCCACAGCCTCCGGGACCTGGGCAACCGCTGGGTGCTGCACCACCCACTCCTGCGCCGCTGCGAGAAGCTTTTCGGCCTTCTTCTCCCCCACGCCCGGAATCTCAGTCAGCCGCTCCAGCCCCGCGCGCACGATGCGCCCCGGCGAGAAGAGGCCGTGCTCCACGAGCCGCTCCAGGAGTTGGGGTCCCACTCCGGGGAACGCCTGGAGTGCGGCGACACCCTGGCGCCGTTCCTCCTCATCCCGGCGCCGCTCTTCCTCGAGCTCCGACTCGCTTTTGATGTCCACGCGGACCAAGGTCAGCTTGGCGGCCAGGCGCGCGTTCTGCCCTCTCTTGCCGATCGCGAGCGAGAGCTGATTGTCGGGAACGACCACGAGGACCGATCGCTCCTCGCCTTCCTCTGTGGCCACCGACGAGACCTTGGCGGGTGAGAGCGCGCGGGCCACGAAGGTCATGAGATCCGGCGACCACTCCACAATGTCGATCTTCTCCCCGCGGAGCTCGCGGCTGATCACCTGGATCCGTGTCCCGCGGAGCCCCACACAGGCGCCGATGGGATCCACGTCCCGCTTGGTGGAGGCCACTGCCACCTTGGCCCGCTCCCCCGCCTCCCGCGCCGTGGCCTTCACCTGGACGATCCCTTCCACGATCTCCGGGATCTCGGTCTCAAACAGCCGGGCCAGGAACCCGGGGTGGGTCCGCGAGAGCGTGATCTGCGGTCCTTTCGCCGTCTTCTTGACTTCAAACAGGTAAGCGCGGAGCCGATCTCCGGGGTTGAAGCGCTCGCCGGGGATCTGCTCCCGCTCGGGGAGAATCCCCTCAGCCTTGCCCAGCTCCACGATGATATTGCGCCTTTCGATCCGGTCGACCACGCCGCGGACGATCTGGCCCTCTTTGCCGATGAACTCGGAGTAGATCCCCTCCCGCTGAGCCTCGCGCACCCGCTGGAGGATGACCTGCTTGGCGGTCTGCGCGGCGATCCGGCCGAACTCCCACGGTTCCAGCTCCTGCTCGATCTCGTCGTCAAGCTGCGCCGTCGGGGCCAGGGCCCGCGCCTCGGCCAGCGTCGTCTCCAGCTTGGGATCAGTGAGTTTGGCCACCACGCGCTTCCTGCAATACATCTTGAGGGCGCCCGTCTGGCGATCCAGGTGCAGTCGCACGTTATCGGCAGCCCCCATGGTCTTCTTGGATGCTGAGAGAAGCGCAGATTCCAGAGCCTCAAAGAGGACCTCCTTCTCGATCCCCTTCTCCTGACCGATCTGCTCGATGACGTAGATCAGCTCTCGGTTCATCCACCGTCCTCCGAGCGTCCTTCGCGGCGCTTCGCGAACGGGAGCTCGAGCCGCACCTTCGTGATCCCGGCCCGGAACAGCTCTCGCACGCGACCCCCAGGCTCCTCCAGCGTGAGCATCTCCTCTGTGACCGTGCGGAGACGACCAGAGAACTCCGTCCGTCCTTCCTGGGCCTCGCGGACCCAGCAGCGAACTGCCTTGCCGACTGCCCAGCGGAGCTCGCGCTCCTTCCTGAGTTCCCGGTCCAATCCGGGAGAGGAGACCTCCAAATCGTAGCTGCCGGGGATCAGGGCCGATACGTCCAGGAGGTCCCCCACCTCCTGGCTAAAGCGCTGGCAGTCAGCGATGCCGACCCGCTCCTGTCTGGCCTGGGGCAGAGCCCCGCCCGCCTTGTCAATGTAGAAGCGTAACACCCATCGGCGTCCCTCGCGCCGGCAGTCCAGGTCCACGAGGGTCAGATCGTGCTCCCTCAGCACCGGCGAAACGAGCGCCTCGATCTGAACGAGCCGCTCCTCGGTGACCATCGGATCGCTCCATCCTCTGGGCGGGCACCCGGCCTTCCCACACGAGACTCGTCAGGGAGCTCCACCACTGGTGGAGCCCCCGGTCCCCGCAACAAAAAAGTGGGCAACGCCCACTTTATTCATACGTTAGCACATCTCCTCCGCCCCAGCAAGGAGAACCGAAAACGCTACGCTTGGCTCAGCTCCTGGGTGATCTCCTTGACCGTGGCTGTCACCCCACGAGGGGGAACCCGTCGGTCCTCGCGGATTTTCCGGGTTCGGACCTCGACTACTCCGTCTTTCACCATAGCGGTCCCCACCGTAACCCGGATCGGAATTCCGATCAGGTCCGCGTCTTTGAATTTGACCCCGGGACGCTCATCCCGGTCATCCAGAAGGACCTCGAACCCGGCGTCAACGAGCTCCGCGTAGAGGCTCTCCGCGGTCGTCACCTGGACCGGGTCCTTCATGTTCACCGGTAGGAGGTGAACCTGGTATGGGGCGATCCGCCACGGCCAGATGATCCCATCGGCGTCATGAGATTGCTCCACCGACGCAGCGGCGATCCTGGCCGGACCGATGCCGTAGCTGCCCATCACGATCGGCCGCTCCTGCCCGGTCTCATCCAGGAACACCGCCCGGAGCGGCACCGAGTATTTGGTGCCCAACTTGAAGATGTTTCCGACCTCGATCACCCGCTCGACGCTGAGGGCACCCCCACACTGGATGCACGCCTCTCCGGACTGAACGATGTGGAGATCCGCGAAGCGAGCGGTAAAATCCGTACCCGAGCGGACTCCCTTCAGGTGAACCCCGTCCCGGTTGGCCCCTACCACGTAGACTCCGCCTCGCAGACACTCATCCGCGACAACCGGAACCTTGACGCCGACGGGCCCGATGGATCCCACCGACGCGCCGAACTGGGCCCTGACCTCATCCGGATGGGCGGGACGCAGGTCCGCGCCAATTACCCGGGCCAGCTTCTTTTCGTGGAGGAGCTGGTCACCCCGCACCAGCGCCAGGACAGGTCCTCCCTTCGACACGTAGCAGAGAGACTTGATCATCAGCGCGGGATTGATCGTGAGCAGCGCGGCCACCTCGGCGATGGTCCGCGCGTTGGGAGTTGGGATCTCCTCGCGCACCCATGCCTCCGGCATGGGTACCCGGTCCGAAAACTGCGGCGTGGCCGGAACCCCGCGCGCCAGCTCCACATTTGCCGCGTACCCGCACCTGGCGCAACGGGCGACCTCATCCTCCCCCGCTGGACTCGGGGCCATGAACTCGTGGGAGCCCGAACCACCCATCATCCCAGGATCCGACTCGACCACGTAGTAGCGGAGCCCGCACCGATCAAAGATTCGGCAGTAGGCCTCCCTGTGGGCCTCGTAGGTCTTCGCGAGGCCGGCTTCATCGGCATCGAGGGTGTAGGAGTCTTTCATCAGGAACTCGCGCGTCCTGAGAACTCCCGAGCGGGGCCGGGCTTCGTCCCGCTCCTTGGTCTGGATCTGGTACCAGATCTGAGGGAGGTCGCGGTAGGAGCGAATCTCCTTGGTGGCGAGCCAGGCGATCACCTCCTCGTGGGTCATGCCAAGGCAGAGGTCGCGCTGATTCCGGTCCTTCAGCCTGAACATCTCCGGCCCGATCGCGGTCCAGCGGCCTGATTGTTGCCAGATCTCGGCCGGGTGGAGGACCGGCAGGGTGATCTCCTGGCCGCCGATCCGGTTCATTTCCTCCCGGATAATGGCGTTGATCTTGTCGATCACCCGCTGGCCCAGCGGCAGGTAGACGTAAATCCCGGCGGCCAGCTGACGCACCAAACCCGCACGCACCATCAGCTTGTGGCTGACGGCCTCGGCTTCCTGAGGGTCTTCGCGGAGGGTGGGGATCAGCGACCGCGACCACCGCATAGGCTTACGGGGCTTTGTCCTCCGGAGGCGGGAGAAGATAGTCGCTGGGCGGATAGCCGGGGATCCGATATCGGATGTAGTCGTATCCCCATTCGGCATGGTACCGATCGCTGGCTTCGATCGTGGCCGCGATCAACGGGTCAAATTCCTCCCATGACCTCCGCCCCATCGCCTCGTCGAGGCTGTCGAGGTGGTCCTTGGAGAATTTCTCCAGGGCCGCTTTGTATTTGGGCCGGGTCAGCGCCGCGTTGTTGAGGATCTTACGGATTCCCCTGAGCTGATACATGCCGAGGTCCCAGTTCCCGGCCTTGCAGGCGAAGTACATCACGTGCATCCGGTGAGCCAGCGCCAGCATCCACTCGCTCATGCCCGGCTGGAGCCCGGCGATCTCGTCCAGGGTCAGTTCCCCGTGCTTTGTCTTCCCGGCTAGCTTGTCCATGGCGCTCTCGCTGTCAGCTTAGTCCTGCGGCGTTGCCGCCTGTTCCACTTCCTTCTCGGCGATGAAGCGCTCCACTTCCTCCCAGATGGCATCCACGATCTGGGC
>CAYFIG010000009.1:15591-17455 GCA_964342905.1 uncultured bacterium | reverse complement strand
GGGGATCCTCAGGGAGTGCGCCCGGGTCAGCGCCCGTGATGGCTGGCTGGTGATCTTGGATGAAACTTACCCGTCCACCTGGGCCGATCTGCGCCGGCCCGAGAACTCCCGTCCAGTGCTCACGGCCTTCAGCGAGCTCAGCATGGGGAACGTCCTGCCCACCCGGGAGGAGCAGGAGTCGTTGCTGGCGGCCGCGGGCTTCAGCCCGAAAACCAGGACCCTCGTCGGCGACGGCTTCACGCTCCTGACCGCCCAACCCGTCGCGTGAGGCTCGCGAGCCGTCGCCGTGGTGTACCGACGCCGGGAGCTCTGGCTCCTGCTCTTTCTGGCCGCGAGCCTCGGGGTGGGCCTCGCGGTGCGGGAGTTCAGGGCGGGCTTCCCCGAGCTGGCTGAGCAGCTTGAACGGCTGGACGCCGAGGAGTCGCCTCCCGTCGCTCCCGACTCAGCGTCGAAAGGGGTCCAACCCCAACGCCCCGCGAAGCTCTCAGAGACCAAGGTCCAGGCTGATGGCCGGCTGGACCTGAACCGCGCCAGTCTGGAAGAGCTTCAACAGCTGCCCGGGATCGGCCCCACCGTTGCTCAGCGAATCGTGGACGCCCGGGAGCGGCGAGGGCGCTTTGCCGCTCCCGAGGACCTCATGCAGGTGCCGGGAATCGGCAAGAAGAAATTCGAGGCGATCCGCAATCTGGTCACCGTCCGCGAGTGACACACCTGCTTTACGGTCGAGGAGCCGAACCGCTCCGCGAGCCGCTGGCCCACGGGAGGGGGAACACAATGTCGGGGTACTCTCCGTCCACGCCGAGTCCTTTTTCCGCTTCGGATCTCCCCGTGTGAACCCACGTCTTGCCGTTGTCTCCAACGGAACCGGGATAGGTGTCCTCGCCCCCGAGGTCAAGGAAGAGACCAACGCAGAGGAGGGAGGGGCGGAGGCTCGAGGGTGACGCCCTGATCCCGGCAAATCCGAGAGAGTCTCGCCGGGCTTGGTACACGTCGTTCCCGCTCCGCTCGACAAATACGCCGATACCGTTGGCGTGGCCCGCGCCCAACGAAAGGCCCCCGGCCTCATAGTCATCGTCCCCCTGGTCATCCATAAAGAACCCCAGCGAGAAGTCGTGTCCCGCCCCGAGCGCCACTTCGTGCGAGGCGCGATAATGGTCGTCGCCCCAGTGATTGTCCTCCTGAGACCCGCTCAGGAGGATCACCCCGAGCGGGGACTCCCAGCGGAAGGAGAATGGCGTACCCACCTCGGCTTGGGCGAGGCTCGGAATGACCTCGTCCAGAGCAAACCCGAGTGCTGCGGCGCCGGAGAAGAGGGCCGAGTAATCCACCTGAAGGACCAGATCGTACCCGGCAAGATCTGCGCCGGAGTCGTATCGCTCGACCTTGTCTTCTCGCCGGGCTGTTTCCTCCAGATTCTTGACATGGCGGAACGCCAGGTCGCGCCAGCGTACCGCGTCGAGAGCCGTGTGGAGGAGCAGGGCCACATTCCGGGCGATCCCCTGTGGGACTCCCTGGGTTGCCGCGGCGAGCCTACCCTCTTCTTCCGCACTCAAGGGTCTTCCTTTTTCCTGATGGATGCGCGCGATCGCCTGGTGGAGCGGATTCTCGGTCTGGACGCGCTGGCGAATCTTGGCAAGGGGGTCGCTCAGCGAGCCCCGAGTCGTTTTTCCACCCACCAGCGCCGATCCGGAAGCCACCCCGTGCCCCAGGGAGTCGAGCCACAGCGCGCGGCTCTTCAGGAGCGATTCGGTATAGGGGGGGATCAGCAGCCACCGGTCGTGGAGGAGACGGAAGAGCGGCGAGGACACGCCTCCGTCACCGCCGAAGATCTCCATCGCCTCGCGATCAAACCGAAGCGTCTCCC
>CAYFIG010000009.1:3396-15581 GCA_964342905.1 uncultured bacterium | reverse complement strand
CCCCGTGGGGGGCGTGCCGAGCCGCGACCCCCAAGAGAGCAGAGAGCCCGATAACGAGGCATACCCACGCTCTCGCGCTTCCCTTGGCCGGCTCGACTCTGACGATTTTTTGGGCCCGCTTCTCGTCCACCCTCGTGGCCCCGGAAGGAATTAGATCACACCCCATCGGGTAACGGATACCCTGTCTCCAATCGGATCCATGCTTGACGCTCCCTCCCGTGCGTCCTAGGTTTTCCGTATGCCCAGAGCTCCCGAGCCCTCCTGGCAGCATCCCGCTGAGAAGTTCGAGGCACAATCTGCGCGCTGATCCCCGAACGCCAGTGATGCGGCTCGAGGCCGTGCCGCTGGTCCCGGTGGCCGTGGCGCTTGTCATCGGCCTGGCAGCCGCGGCATGGGGGCGCCCGCACCCGGCCTTCCTCTGGCTCGTCGGCCTCGGGCTCCTCCCGCTCGTAGCGTGGGGCCTCTGGCGCGGACGGGAAGCGCTCGCGGTCCCGTCACTGCTTCTCCTCTTTGCCCTGCTCGGTCTCCTGAGGGCAGGGTCGCCTCCGCTTCCCCCCGACCACGTGGCCCGTCGCGTCCTTCCGGCTCCGGCTACCCTGGAGGGCCAGCTCGTTCAAGAACCGGTGCACTTTGCCCCTGACCGGGTGCGGCTTCTGATCGAGGCGAACGCTGTTCAGATCGGCCCGGAGCGCCAGCCGACCCGGGGGCGGGTTCAGATCACGCTTTACGGTGAGCCACCGCCGCTCACCGAGGGGCAGCGGGTTCGAGGCGAGTTTCGTCTCCACCGGCCTCACGGCTTTCGAAACCCTTCCGGCTTCGACTATCCTGCCTATCTGGCCCGCGAGGAGATCTACGTGGTGGGGAGCGGCCGCGCGGATCGGCTGGAACCGCTCACGCCGGAGAATCCGCCATGGACGGTCAGGGTCAAGCGGTGGACGCTGGCGACCCTCCACCGGAACCTGCCGCCGCACTCAGCTGCCCTTCTGGCCGGGCTCCTTCTCGGCGAGCGCGCCGAGCTCCCCCGGAGCGTTGACGAGGCCTTCCGTCGCGCCGGCGTGTACCACATCCTGGCTGTGTCCGGCTCGAACGTGGCGCTCATCGCGGGAACCGTGTTCCTGGGACTCATGCTCCTCAAGATTCCGCAGCGGCTGGTCGCCTCCGTCGCCTCGCTCGTAGTCGTCGGCTACGCCCTGGTGGTCGGGGGCCAGCCATCGGTTCTGCGCGCGAGCGCCATGGGACTGCTGCTCCTCCTGGGGCTTCTCCTCGAGCGCGAGGTGAACCCCATCAATAGCCTGGCCCTGGCAGCACTCGGCATCCTGCTCTGGCGACCAGGCGACCTCTGGGATCCGGGGTTTCAGCTCTCCTTTGCCGCGACGCTGGGCATCCTCTGGCTGATGCCGGCGACCATGATGCTCCTGGAGTCGCATGGATGGCCGAAGTGGCTCGCGGCAGGGGTCGCGATGAGCGCGAGCGCCCAGCTCGCCGTCACCCCGATCATGCTGAGCCACTTCAACCAGCTCTCGCTGATCGGGATTGCCGCCAACCTCGCAGTCGTGCCGCTGGCAGGTCTCGCGACCACCCTCGGGTTGGCAGCGCTCTTAGCCACTCTCGCCTGGGAGGGGCTCGGCCAGCTCCTCTTCGGGAGCGTGTGGCTCGTCCTGCTGGCCATCCGGGCGTTCGTCCACGGCGCGGCATCGTTGCCTCTGGCCATGGTCCACCTCCCTGCGTCTCACTGGAGCGCCGTGGCCGCCTTCTATGGACTCCTCGCTCTGCTACCGCGGATCTCCCGTGACCGGAGAACCGTTTTCCTCGCGGGAGCCCTCGCCGGCTGGGTGCTCGCGCTCTCCCTCTGGCCGTGGGTGAGACCCGCCGATGGACTGCTCCGGGTGACCTTTCTGGACGTGGGGCAGGGCGATGCGGTCTTCGTCGAGCTGCCGGATGGTGGGCGTCTTCTGCTCGACGGCGGGCCGGGAGGCGAGCGCCGGTTCGACGTAGGCGAGCGGGTCATCGCTCCGTTCCTCTGGAACCGGGCCGTGGCGCGGTTGGATGTGGTGGCCATGAGCCATTCGGACCCCGACCACGCCGGGGGCCTGGCCGCTGTGCTGCGGCGCTTCAGGGTAGGGGAATTCTGGGACAACGGGATCTGGGAGGCGGGGAGTGCTGAACTTGCCTGGCTGGTCGAGCGCTCAGGCGCGATCAAGCGTTCCCTCCGGCAAGGGTCGCGGATCTGGTTGGGCTCGGCTTTGGTGACCGTGCTCAACCCTCCTGGAGCTCCGCTCCGGGGCTCCTCGCGGGGTCCCGCCTCGGATGAAAACAATAACTCCCTGGTCTTGCGCCTGGACTGGAGGCTGGTCTCGTTCCTGTTTACCGGAGACCTAGAACAGGAAGGGGAACAGGCGCTCCTGGCAGCGCGGCAGCCGCTCCGGCATCTCGTCCTGAAGGTCGCCCACCACGGCAGCCGCTACTCGACCACGGAGGCGTTCCTGGAGGCAGCACGTCCGCGCCTGGCAGTGATCTCGGTCGGAGCCCGGAACCCCTTCCGTCACCCAACCGCTGACACCCTCGCGCGGCTCGAGCGGGCAGGGGCGAAACTCTACCGGACCGATCGGGACGGGGCAATTGTTCTCGAGACCGACGGCGGGACCCTGACCGTGACCCGGTGGGCCACGGGGCGGACCGAGACCTGGCACCTAGAGTCGGAGGGACCCTCAGTCGGAGAGACGGCTTCTACTCGACAGGGCCTTCGTGCTGGGCGCGGAGCCGCTCCAGCTCCTCCGGATCCAGCCGTATCCCCAGCGCAAGCCCCATCTCCGCCAGGATCGTCTTGATCTCGTTCAGGGATTTCTTACCGAAGTTCTTGGTCTTCAACAGCTCGGACTCGGTCCGCTGCACCAGGTCGGCGATCGTGCGGATGTTGGCGGTTTTCAGGCAGTTGGACGCCCGCACCGACAACTCGAGCTCGTCCACGCTCCGGAAGAGGTTTTCGTTCAGCTCGAGCCGTGGCGCGATGGCAGGGACTACTTCCTCCTCGGCTGGCCCAGCCCGGGGAAAGTCGATGAAGAGCTCAAAGTGGTCCGCCAGGATGCGCGCCGCGGTCCCAACCGCGCTCTCGGGGCTCACGCTTCCGTTGGTCCAGACCTCCAGCACCAGCCGCTCCCGGCCCCCACCGTTCCCCCGGATCGGCTCCACATGGAAGTTCACCCTCTGAATCGGGGAGAAGTCGGCATCCATCAGGATTGCATTAATGGGAAGAGCCTCAGGCTCCCGCTTCTCCGCCGGGACGTAGCCCCGCCCTCGCTCGATGCAGACCTCCATCTCGAGAACGCCGTCCTTGTCTAGGGTGGCGAGCGGCTGCTCGGGGGTAAGGATCTCCACATCTGCGTCCGGCTCGAAGTCCGCGGCCGTCACGAGTTTGGGCCCCCGGGCTTTGAGGCGAAGAATCTTCGGGCGGTTTACGTGGAGGACAAAGATCACCTTCCGGAGGTTCTGTGCAATGTCCAGCGTGTCCTCCGTCACCCCGGGGAAGTAGGAGAACTCGTGGAGGATCCCCCCGATCTTGATCCAGACCGGGGCTGCGCCGTGGATAGAGGAGAGGAGGACCCGCCGATAGGCGTTGCCCACGGTCAGCGCAAAGCCCGGCTCGAACGGTTCGAGAACAATCCTGCCGTAGGTCCTCTCTCGAGCCTGCCACTCGGAACGGGTCGGAAACTCAAGGTCCAGCATAATTCCTCCCAACAAGGGGTTCTAAAGGCGTTGTTTCAATCGGCAAGTATAGCAGATTTCAAGAAGCGAAAAGGAGACGGTTGACTCCGAAGCAAAATTAGTTTTAATATGTCTAAAAATTATGGTCAAAATGCCTCAAATCTTCAAAACATGGGGAAATTCAGCCTTTAGGGTTGGGTTATTCCACACCGCACTTGTTATCTTCGCTCTTCTGGTTGGGGCGGGTTTTGTCTCGCTTCATGCCTGGTGGCTCCTGGTTCCTACCCCCCTCATCGAATCAGGCGCCAAGGTGGTGGAGATTGCGCCACACCAGGGGGTCCTCAGCGTGGCACACCGCCTGGCGACGGAGGGCGTGATCCGAAGCCGGCTCGGCTTCGTCCTCTTGGCTTTCCTCAAGGGCAGTGCTGGCTCGCTCAAGGCTGGGGAGTATGAGATCCCCCGGAGCGCTAACAGTGTCCAGATCCTCGTGTTCCTGGAGGAAGGGAAGGTGAAGCAGCACGTGGTGCTCTTCCCTGAGGGTGGCACGGTGCGAGAGCTGGCCCAAATCCTTCAGGCTGAACGGCTCGCCCGGGTCGAGGACGTGCTCCGGCTCAGCCGGGATCCGCTGTTCCTCCGGACCCTGGGAATCGAGGCGCCGAGCCTCGAAGGGTACCTCTTTCCTGACACGTACCGCTTTTTCAAAGGCCTGGCGTCTGAGGAGATGCTCGCCCGGATGGTGGGCCGGCTCAGGGCGCAGGTGACCGACGACCTCCTGGCACAGGCCGAGGCCCGCGGACTCACCGTTCACGAGCTCCTGACCCTGGCTTCAATCATCGAGCGGGAGGCGGTGATCCCCCAAGAGCACTCGCTGATCTCGGCGGTTTTCTGGAACCGGTTGAAGCGGGAGATGCCGCTTCAGGCCGACCCCACGGTCCAGTACGCGGTGGGGAAGGACCGGCAGGCCCTGACCCGGGAAGACCTTCGGGTGGAGTCCCCGTTCAACACCTATCGCTTCAGGGGGCTTCCCCCCGGTCCTATCGCGAGCCCGGGGAAGGCCGCCATCCTGGCGGTGCTCAATCCCGCCAAGGTGAACTATCTGTACTTCGTTTCCATGGACGATCGCCGCCACGTTTTCTCCACCACGCTGGAGCAGCACAACTCCGCCGTGGCCCGCTACCGCTTGGCGCGGGCCCAATAAGCCAGCCGTCCGTCTCCCGCCAGGGTATCCACACACCAGTGGGGGTGGGCATCCAACCTTGCGGGAGTCCAAGGGCGGTGTTATAAACAAACGCACCTTGGATTCAGGCGGACAGTCCCGAGAGCATGCGTTCCCGGTCCCGGCGGAGTTCTCGCTCCGCCGGGAAAGCGAGTCGGTTCCGTTCCTCTACCGGCTTCTGCGGGCAGTCGCGCGTCCCGTGCTCCGGAGCCTGTTCAACCTCCAGGTCACGGGGCTCCCGCACCTTCCCGCAGGCGGCCCCTACATCCTGGCTGCCAACCATTCCAACTATCTGGACGGGGTGGTGCTCGGAGCCGTTGTGCCTCGGAGGATCGTGTTCCTTGTCATGCCGCGGGTCTATCACTGGACCCCGCTGCACCCGCCGTTTCACCGCCACGTGGGGTCTATCCCGATCAACCTGGAGCGGCCCGATCCGGGCGCGATCAAGCGGGCGCTCCGGGTGCTTGAGGAGGGAGGGGTCGTTGGAATTTTTCCCGAAGGTCCCTTCTCGCAAAATGGCCAGCTTGTCCAGGGCCAGCCTGGCGTGGCGATGATTGCGCTTCGCTCTGGGGTGCCGGTGGTCCCCGTGGCGATCCGCGGTACCTACGAGGCGTTGGTCGGACGGCCGTTGCACCTCCCGCGCCCGCATCCGCTTTCGGCGCGAATCGGTGGGCCGCTCGAATTCAGCCGAATCAGACAGGATACGAAAGCCCCTCATGCTGTGAGGAAAGAGGTCACCCGTCGGATCATGGGCGAGATTGCCGCGCTCCTCGCCGACGGTCGACCGGCGCCTGAGGAGCAGAGGAAGTAAATGGCCGAGCCAATCCAAGAGGAGAAGCCCTGGAGCGGCCGCTTCAGCGAGGCCCCTCACCCGGCGGCTCTAGGCTTCACGGCCTCCCTGTCCTTTGATCGGCGCCTCTGGCCCTATGATCTTGAGGGGAGCCGCGCCTGGGCCAGGGCGCTCCGGCGAGCAGGGCTCTTGACGGAGGCCGATCTCGCCCTGCTCTTGAAGGGCCTGGACGAGATCGAAGCGGAGCTGGCGCACGGGAGCTTTCCGTTCCGACCCGAGTTCGAGGATATCCACATGAACATCGAGCGACGGCTCCAGGAGAAGGTCGGGGCCGTGGGCGGGAAGCTCCATACGGGGCGCTCTCGGAACGACCAAATCGCGCTGGACGAGCGCCTCTACCTGAGAGAGGTGATCAGACGGGTAGACGGGGGCCTCAGGGAGGTCCAGTCAGCCCTGATCGCGCGGGCCGAGGAGCACCTGGAGGCTCCCATGCCCGGGTACACGCATCTCCAGCGGGCTCAACCTATCCTTCTCTCCCACCACCTCCTGGCCTACGTCTTCATGCTCCAGCGCGACCGGGAGCGGTTCCGGGACTCTCTGGCGCGGACGAACGTCCTCCCCCTGGGCGCAGGGGCTTTGGCAGGCACCGCGTTCCCCATCGACAGGGAGGCGCTGGCCCGCGACCTCGGCTTTTCCGCCGTCTCACCCAACAGCCTCGATGCGGTTAGCGATCGAGATTTTCTGATTGAATTCCTGGCTGCCGCTGCCCTGCTCGGGATGCACCTGTCTCGCCTGGCCACCGACCTGACCCTCTGGGCCACCGCCGAGTTCGGGTTTGTCGAGTTCCCCGATGCCTTTGCCACGGGTTCCTCCCTCATGCCGCAGAAGAAGAACCCGGATGTGGCCGAGCTGATCCGGGGGAAGACAGGCCGGCTCTACGGCAACCTCACCGCGGCGCTCACTGTCATGAAAGGGCTCCCGCTGACCTATCACTCCGACATGCAGGAAGACAAGGAGCCGCTCTTCGACAGCGTGGATACCCTGGAGGCCGTCCTGACTGTGCTGCCCGCCATGCTGAGCTCGCTGACGTTCAACGTGGAGCGGATGCGGGAGGCTGCGGGTGCCCACTTCGCAACCGCTACCGACCTGGCCGATTACTTGGTGCGGAAAGGAGTTCCCTTCCGACAGGCCCACGAGGCGGTCGGGAGAGCGGTGAGGCACTGCATCGAGTCGGGGAAATCGCTTGGGGCGTGTTCGCTCGAGGAGCTCAGGCAGTTTTCTCCCCTGTTCGAGGCCGACGTCTTTCAGGTGATCACCGTAGAGGCTTCGCTGCGAGCGCGGACGGTGGTCGGCGGAACCGCTCCCGAAGCGGTCCGTCAGGCCCTGGCTCACGCCAAGGCCCTGATCGCTCGGGGGGTCGGATGAAACGGCTCTTGCTCTTGGCTCTGGTCGGTCTGGCCGCTCTGAGCTGCGGAAAGAAAGGGCCACCCGTGGCTCCCGAGCGCCGGGTGCCGGCTGCGGTCTCGGCGCTTACCGCGATCGTCGAGGGAAAGGCGGTTCTCCTCAGCTGGACGAACCCGAAAAGCCGGGCCGATGGGACCCGGCTGAGGGATCTGACCACGCTCCGGGTCTATCGACGAGAGGAACCGGGGACCGCCGAGCCCAAGCCAGCAATGCTCTCGTGGGGGAGCGTGGTGGGCTACGAGGAGGTGGCGACCATCCGGCTCGCGGATCCGACGCCGACCAAGGTTGAAGGGGGCGACGTGACCTGGGCCGACCGGAAAAATCTTTCCGTGGGCCACCGCTATGTCTACGTGGTCACGGCTCATGACGGGATCGGCCGGTCGAGCCCGCCCTCAGAGCGTCTGGCCGTCACCTTTCTGGCCGCGCCACTGCCTCCCCGAACCCTTACCGCGACTTCTGGCGATAGCACGGTGCGTCTTCAGTGGACGCCACCCGCAGGCCTTGTTGATGGAAGCCCCATGGCCGGCAGCCTCGCTTATGAGGTCCTGAGGGCTGCCAGCGCTGAGGCCGAGCTTCGACCCATCACGTCCACCCCGATCCCGGAAACGGGCTTCACCGACAGCGGGCTTCAAAACGATCAGGCCTACTACTACGCCGTGCGCGCGCTCCGAAGCGAGGCGGGAGGCCGCGCCCAGAGTGAGCCCTCGGTGACCGTGGCTGCTGTTCCCCTGGACCTCACCCCGCCCTCCGCCCCCACCAACCTAGCGGCGGTCCCTTCGGAGGGCGCGGTGCGGCTGGCCTGGAACCCGAGCCCCGAGGAGGACGTGGACGGCTACCTTGTCTATCGGGCTTCGCCTCCTGGTGCGCCTTACACCCGGCTTACGCCGACTCGGCTCACGACCACGATCTTCACCGACCGCGCCGTGGAGCGGGGTCGGGCGTACTCCTACATGGTGACCGCTCTGGATCGGGCCAGGCGTCCCAACGAGAGCGCCCGATCGAACGAGGTGACGGCCACCGTGCATTGACTTCGTCCGTCAGCGGTGCTAGGGTCACCGAAAACATCCTGAAGGGCGGATCGCGTGGGCATGTTTGGAAATTATGAATCAATTTAGTTATCGGGAGGGAGAGCTTCACTGCGAGGCCACTCCGCTTCGCACGATCGCGGACGCCGTTGGGACCCCCACCTACGTCTATTCCACGCGCGCAATCCGGGAAAACTTCAACGCCTACGACCAGGCCTTCGCTCCCATCCCCCACCTAATCGCCTACGCCCTCAAGGCCAACTCTAACCTCGGTGTCGTCTCCCTCCTGGCCCGGGGCGGGGCCGGGGCTGAAGTATTTTCGGGAGGCGAGCTCTTCCGCGCGCTCAGGGCCGGAGTCCCGCCGAAGAAGATCATCTTTGCGGGCCCGGGGAAGACGCGAGAGGAGATGGCCGAGGCGATCAAGGCCGACATTCTTTCCGTCAACGTGGAGTCTTCGTCCGAGCTCCGGCAGCTGGATGGGGTGGCCCAGGAGCTGGGGGTGAGGGCCCCTGTGGCCCTCCGAATCAATCCAGATGTTGACCCGCACACGCACCCGTACATTGCGACAGGGCTCAAGACCTCCAAGTTCGGGATCCCCATCTCGCGGGCCCTCGAGGGATACCAGGCTGCCCAGGAGTTGGCCGGCATCGAGGTCGTAGGGGTCCACATGCACATCGGCTCCCAGCTCACCAAGACCGCTCCCATCCGAGACGCTCTGGCGCGCGTCGTCGACCTGGTGAGCGCACTCCGGTCAAGGGGGATCCCGGTCCAATACCTGGACGCTGGGGGAGGACTCGGGATCCGATATAAAGATGAGGATCCCCCGACTCCCGGGGAGTACGCCGAGGTGCTGGTGCCGATCGTGAAGAATCTCGGGATGACGTTGATCCTCGAACCGGGCCGGTCTCTCGTGGGCAATGCCGGTGTGCTCCTCACGCGCGTCCTCTACCTCAAGGACAACGATCGGAAGCGCTTCGTGATCGTGGACGCGGCGATGAATGACCTGATCCGTCCGAGCCTCTATAATGCCTACCATGCGATCCTGCCCGTCATGGCGGCCGACAGCCGCCCGGCCTATGTGGTAGATGTGGTCGGGCCCATCTGCGAGTCCGGCGACTTCCTGGCCAAGGATCGGGAGTTGCCAGCGGTCGAGGAGGGGGAGCTGCTGGCGGTGATGAGCGCGGGGGCCTACGCCTTCGCCATGGCCTCCAACTACAACGCTCGCCCGCGAGCCGCTGAAGTGCTCGTGGAGGGGGGGCACTTTTCCATCGTGAGGCGACGGGAGAGCTACGAGGACCTGATCGCAGGAGAACAGGTTTAAGGAGGAGAGCTATGAGGCGCGAGTTTAGGGGTTCCATCGTGGCGCTGGTGACCCCGTTTCGGGACGCGAGGGTGGACGAGGCCAAGCTTCGGGAGCTGGTGGAGCTCCATGTGCGAAACGGCACCGACGCGATCGTCCCCTGCGGGACCACCGGCGAGTCCCCCACCCTTTCCCACGAGGAGCACAAGCGGGTGGTGGAAGGTGTCATCGAGGCCGCGCGGGGCCGGATTCAGGTGATCGCTGGGACAGGCTCTAACGCGACGGCGGAGGCGATCGACCTGACTGTCCACGCCAAGAAGGCCGGGGCCGACGGAGCGCTGCTGGTTTCCCCGTACTATAACAAGCCGACCCAGCAGGGGCTCTACGAGCACTTCAAGGCCGTCGCCGAGGCCGCGGATCTCCCCATTGTCGTCTACAACATTCAGGGGCGGACCGCGGTCAACGTGGAGACCGACACGCTGGCGCGCCTGGCCCGCGATTGTCGGAACATCGTCGGGGTTAAGGAGGCCTCGGGATCCCTGGAGCAAATGACCCAAGTGATCCTCGCCTGCGGTCCTGACTTTACGGTCCTGTCGGGCGACGATACCCTGACCTTGCCGCTGATGGCTGTGGGCGGGCGTGGAGTCATTTCGGTGATCGCCAACATCGTCCCAAAGGAGACCGCTGAAATGACCCACGCGGCTCTGGAGGGAGACTGGAAGCGGGCCCGGGAGCTCCACCTCAAGCTCTTTCCCCTCTCGAAGGCCATGTTCATCGAGACCAACCCGATCCCGGTGAAGGAAGCGATGGCCATGATGGGATTGATCCAGCCAGAGTTCAGGCTCCCGCTCTGCCGGATGGCCGAGTCAAACCGCGAGCGTCTCAAGAAGGTCCTCACGCAGTTCGGCCTCTTGAAGACCTAGCCCTGCCTCCTCACGTTTGTCCTCTCCCTCGACCCGAGGGGGAGAGGGGGGAGTGAGGGGAAGGCCAGTCAGAGTCTCCACTATGCCTGAGGTCGTGGTGGCCGGCGCCGCCGGCCGGATGGGGTCGCGTGTTGTTGCCTGCCTCGCTGAGGACAGGGATCTCCGCTTGACCGGGGCTCTCGAGGCACCGGGGCACCCGGCCCTTGGGAAGGACGCCGGAGAGATCGCGGGGATTGGACGGATTGGCGTCGCTGTGACGGGCGAGCCCGAAGCGCTTCTGAGCTGGGACCGGATCTTGATCGAGTTCTCAGTGCCAGAGGCCAGCCTGGAGCACCTGCGCCTGGTCGCGCGGAACGGGGCCCGGGCCGTCATCGGCACCACGGGCTTCTCCCAGGTCCAGCGGGAGGAGATTGCCCGCCTTGCCCCGCGCGCGCCCATCCTGCTCTCCCCCAACATGAGCGTGGGGGTGACGCTGGCCCTGAAGCTCCTGGCCCAGATGGCGGCGGTGTTGGGGGACGAGTACGACGTGGAGATTACCGAGATCCACCACCGGTTCAAGAAGGATGCCCCGAGCGGCACGGCCCTCAGGATGGCCGAAGTGATCGCTCAGGCCCTCGGCCGGGACTTGGCCCAGGTCCTCGTGTACGGGCGTCAGGGCCTCCCGGGGGAGCGGACCCGCAAGGAGATCGGAATTCTCTCCCTTCGCTCGGGAGACGTGGTGGGCGAGCACACGGTCTCCTTTGGCAACCTCGGCGAGCGGCTCGAGCTGACCCACCGGGCTCACAGCCGCGACACCTTCGCCCGGGGAGCCCTCCGGGCGGCCAAATTCATCGCGACGGCCTCTCCCGGCCTCTATTCCATGCAGGACGTCCTGGGCCAGAAATGATACGCATGGGCCCTTCATCCATTTGAGCGACACACGCAGACGACGGAGCCAAATATGAAGATCGTGCGCTTCAGAGCGAGCGGCAAGACCCGGTATGGCGTCCTCGATGGGCACTACATTGTCGAGTACGCGGGCACTCCCTTTGGGACCTTCAAACGCGGCCGGAAGAAGTTCCCCCTGAAGCAGGCGGTGCTCCTCGCTCCGGTGATCCCCTCCAAGATCGTCGCGGTTGGGCTCAACTACCGGGACCACGCCGAGGAGGTGAACCGCCCCATCCCGGACGAACCGATCCTCTTCATCAAACCGCCCACCGCCGTCATCGGCCCCGATGATCCGATCGTCTACCCGGCCATCTCTCAACGCGTCGATTACGAGGCCGAGCTGGCCGTCGTGATCAAAAAACGCTGCCGGAGTGTGCCGGCGGAGCGCGCCCGGGAATATATCCTGGGATACTCGTGTCTCAACGATGTGACCGCCCGGGATCTCCAGCGAAAGGACGGCCAGTGGACCCGCGGGAAGTCGTTTGACACCTTCTGCCCGCTTGGGCCGTGCATCGCCACCGACATTGATCCCAACGGGGTCACGATCGAATCCTATCTGAACGGTGAGCGGAAGCAGGCGTCAAACACGAAGGAACTCATTTTCCCCGTTGAGGAGCTCGTCTCGAGGATTTCCCAGGTGATGACCCTCCTCCCGGGCGACGTGATTGCCACCGGGACTCCCGGAGGGATCGGCCCCATGCAGCCCGGGGATAAGATTGAGGTGCGGATCGAGGCGATCGGCAGTCTCAGGAACCCCGTGGTCAAAATCCAGGAGCCAGCTCGTGTCTAAGCCATTCGAGCTGGCCGAGCGTCTGAAGAAGCTGCCGCCATACCTCTT
>CAYFIG010000009.1:0-3386 GCA_964342905.1 uncultured bacterium | reverse complement strand
CCCACCCCCCCCCACGTGATTCAGGCTCTCCAGCGGACTTCCCCTGATCCCGAAAACCACCGCTACCCATCGTACGAGGGGATGCAGGCCTTTCGTCAGGCGGTCGCAGACTGGTATGCGAAGCGGTTCGGGGTGAGGTTGGACCCGGACACCGAGGTCCTGACTCTGGTGGGCTCCAAGGAGGGGACGGCCCATATTCCGCTGGCCTTTGTGAATCCGGGAGAGGTGGTTCTGGTTCCTGATCCGGGCTACCCGGTCTACTCCGCCGGGGCCTGGTTTGCCGGGGGCGAGGTCCATTTCATGCCGCTCCGCCGCGAACACGGCTTCCTTCCGGATCTGAAAGCAATCCCGCCGGAAGTGGCCCGGCGCGCCAGGCTGATGTACCTCAACTACCCCAACAACCCCACTGCGGCCTGCGCCAGCCGCGAGTACTTCGGCGAGGTCGTGGCCTTTGCGCGACGCTCCGGGGTGATCGTCTGCCACGACGCCATGTACTCGGAGATCCGCTTCGACGGCTATGAGCCGCCCAGCTTCCTTGAGGTGGAAGGGGCCCGGGAGGTGGGCGTGGAGTTCCACTCGCTTTCAAAAACCTATTCCATGACGGGCTGGCGGATCGGGTTCTGCGTCGGGAATGCCCGCGTGGTGGCAGGTCTTGGCAAGGTGAAGACCAACGTGGACTCCGGGGTCTTCCAGGCTATTCAGCACGCCGGGGTCGCTGCCCTCACGGGTCCCCAGGAAGCCCCTGAGCAGTACCGGAAGACCTATGCGGAGCGGCGCGACGTGGTAGTTCGGGGGCTTACGAGTCTGGGCTGGGAGGTGGACGTGCCCAAGGCCACGTTTTTCGTGTGGGCGCCGGTGCCGAAGGGTCTCGACTCGAGGGCGTTTGCGACCCGCCTGCTTGACGAAGTGGGCGTCGTGGTGACACCCGGAGTCGGCTTTGGTCCCTCAGGGGAGGGGTTTTACCGGATCGCCCTCACGGTTGACGCGGCCCGGCTGGCCGAGGCGATGGAGCGGTTAAAGAGGCTCAAACTATGAGCGCGGGCCTCCCGTTCGCCGGAGCCTCTGATAAAATATTTATCGAGGACGTTCGCTTCTACGGGCACCACGGGGTGACGAACGCCGAGCAGACTGTCGGCGCGTGGTTCTCGGTCGATGTGGAGCTGGCCCTGGACCTCAGGCATGCAAGCCTTTCCGATGACCTCAGAGCGACCGTGGACTACGACGAGGTGGCCCATCGCGTGGTGGAGATCGGAACCAAAGAGCGGATGAACCTCCTCGAGCGGCTGGCGGCGCTTCTGGCCGACGCGTTGCTGAGAGAATTTCCTGCTCAGGCTGTCAGGGTGCGAGTCAGGAAGCTAACCCCGCCGATGGAAGGGATCCACGGCGTCCCCGGCGTTGAGCTGACCCGCAGCCGGTGAGGCAATGGCGCGAGCATTTTTGAGCCTTGGCTCCAACCAGGGCGACCGGCTGGAGCTGCTGCGCCGGGCAGTCGAGCTGCTGACCCAGCTTCCGGGCGTCCGGTTCCGAGACGCCTCGCGCCTCTACGAGACGGAACCCTGGGACGCGCTTCCCGGTGAGATCGTCGACCGGGCTCGCTGGTTCCTGAACTCTGTCTTGGCCATCGAAACCAGTCTGTCGCCGGCCGGGCTTCTGGCCGAGATCCAAGCCATCGAGCGCACGCTGGGGCGCGTCCGTACCGGCGCCTCGGTCGGGGCCGCCCGCGCTGAGCCCAGGACCATGGACATCGACATCCTCCTGTACGGAGACGAGGTGATCAGCGCGGAAGACAACCTTCACATTCCCCACCTCTTCCTCCACGAGCGCGGCTTTGTGCTCCGTCCCCTGGCCGACCTCGCTCCGGATCTCGAACACCCCGTGCTGTACCGGACCATCAGCGACCTCCTGGAAGAGCTGGAGGATGACCACCAAGTCATCGCTTCCGAGCTCCCCCGCCAGTGGTTCTTCCGCTGAGCCATCCGCTGCCCCCGCCCTTGCAGAGTTCCCCGCTGCTCTGATAGCCTGAGCCGCATGGCCGATCCCGAGTTCCAGCACCAGGCTCTGGAACACCTGAATGCCCTCCACAACTTCGCCATGTACCTCACCCGGAACGGCTCCGAGGCTGAGGATTTGGTCCAGGAGACCTATCTCCGCGCCTTCCGATTCTCCCATCGCTTCCAACCGGGAACCCACCTTAAGGCCTGGCTGTTTCAAATACTGAGGAACACCTTCCTGACGTTTTACCGCCAGCGGGAGCGCGAGCCGGCGCTGGCCGAGGACGGAGTTCCCGAGGGGCCGTTGCCCATGTTCCACGATGCTCCCGATCGCGGCAGAAGTTCGGTGGAGACGTGGGCAGATCTGGGGCGGGTCCTGACTCAGCTTCCTGAAGAGTTCCGGACGGTCCTCCTGCTCGCGGAGGTGGAGGGGATGACCCTGAAGGACGTGGCCCACATTATGGGGTGTCCGGTGGGGACGGTGAAGTCGCGGATCTTCCGGGCCAAGGAGCGGCTCCGGGAGCTGCTGAAAGATTACGAAGGAAACCTGACGGGGTAGGGGACTGATGGAGTGTGAGGAGCTCAGACACGAGCTGGGGGAGTGGCACCGGGGACGCCTTCCGTCTGACCGGGCGCAAGCCCTGGAGCGCCACCTCTCCACCTGCCCGGAGTGTCAGCATTGGGAGCGCGAGGAGCGTGCGATGAGCCGCCTCCTGACCGAACGGCTCCCCAGCTACCCCGCGCCGGCTCACCTGAGGCGGCAGATCCGCGAAGCCATGGCGCCCGGCGCTGGCCACTCGAAGTGGTGGGCCGCGGCCTCCGCTGCCGTGGCCACCGCTCTGCTGATGGGGTTGCTCCTCCTTCCCGCCCTGCCCCGATCTCTCCCGCCCAACCCCCTCCAGCCGATCGTCCGGGCGGTGCTTTCCGAGCACACGCGGAGCCTCCTCTGGGGCGAGCCCAACCCCGAGGTGGTCCCGCTCACCCTCCCGCGCCTCATGGAGGAGACTCGGATCAGGCTCACGCGGGTCTTTTTGGGAGACGACGAGGTTCGCCTGCTCGGGGTGGCGCCCGTGGTCTTGGAGAACCGGTGGGGCTTGGCCTTCTTCTACAAGGATCCCGACGGTCACATGCTGAGCTATCTGATGGTCCCGGGACACGGGTTGTCCTTGGCGGACCGAAAGCGGATTCGGATCGATCGGTTCCGCCCCATGCTGGACCGGATCGACGGCTTCTCGGTCTTTATTTGGAAGCAGGAAGGCCTGGCGTTGTTCCTGATCTCAGACCTGGTCTCTGAGGGGGACCTCGCGCGCTTCCGGGAGTACTTCCTCAGGATCCGGAACACGACCGAGCCAAGCCCGATTCGCTGATTTCTCCGCAGGCCTTCACCTCCCCGCA
>CAYFIG010000008.1:0-18042 GCA_964342905.1 uncultured bacterium | reverse complement strand
CAAGGTATCCTGCCGGCCTATGCTCCAGCTGGCCTTTCCGCGAGGGAAATGCCCTCTGGCGAATCCGCCGTGGATAAACTAATGAAAAGTTACTCTGTCCATGGCCGCGTGTCAAGGGCCCAGCCCTGCTCGGCCCGTTCAGGACCCGCCCGGAGCTTTTCCTCCTGCGGCTCACGTAATCTCGCAGGCCGCGAGGGATACATTTTCGACAGGGCAATAGTTCTCCCTTTATGCGGCCGATGCGATTCGCTGACTTCCCCCGGCTCGTCTATAACGCATTGCCGCGGTGGTGAAACTCTCGGTACTCGACGATGACTCGAAAAACCAAGGGACAGATAGAAGCGCAGATCAGCCAGGTCCTGGTGAAGTTCGAGCGCGAGTACATGGGACGAGGGCCCGCTGACGTCAGGACTCACCTGATCCAGGACATGGTCATCGTGCGGCTCAAGGGGATCCTGACCCCGGCGGAACAGCAGCTCGTAAAGGCGGAAGGCGTGGAGCTGATCAAGCAGGTCCGGACCAAGCTTCTGGAAAGCGGGCGAGAGCGGCTGGCGAAAAATGTTCAGGACATCATAGGCCTGCCGGTGATCAGCATGCATTCTGACCTTAGTACCAAGACGGGCGAGCGAATCATCATCCTCGTTTTCGGTGAAAATATCGAAGAGAAGTTCTCGTAGAGGGGTCTTGACAACCCCTTTTTCGTGAAATAATGTCGGTTTAAGTACAGGCGAAATAAGAAGGCAGATTAGGGCCCGGGGCAGCCCGACAGGGTGGCCAGGGGCAGCATAGGCCGATGTCAAGCCCGGCGAGGGCGGACATCGGCCTTTTTATTTCGCGCGGTAACAGGCCTGAAGGACCGGGGCGCCGCCAGAGGAGGAAGAATATGTGGCCGTTTGGGAAAGCCACCTGTCAGGCGTGCGGGCAGGCCTCCCCGAGACGCAAGATGAGGCTTTCCCCCCGCGAGCGAGGCTTCGGCGTCTGCCGGGAGTGCGTGGGGCGCTGGGAGAGCAAGGGCCGAAGCTGCGTCCGGTGTAAGCACGAAGTGAAACCCAACCAACAGCTGGCGTTTTTCCGGGAACCCAAGGGATTCGGGCACTTTGACTGCGGTGGCACCCCGATCTGAGAAGCCTCGTTCACGATAGTGACCGACTGATGTCCGCGCGAGTAGCCGGTCTTCGGCGGCCAGTAAGCCCCGGGAGTGGCTCCCCCCTAAGAGTCGCTTCCGACTCAGGCTCGCGGCCTTGAGGGCGTGGTTCTTTGTGCATACGTAGCCCGCTGATCCCAGATAAATACGCTCTGCTCGCCAGACACAACTTGATTTAATCTTGGCGAAGCTCAGCCTCACCCCCGGGAGGCTGGAGGTCCTAGAACAAAAGGGGGGGAGACCTCATTGTCATCAAGGTCCAGGGATTCTTGAGTAAGGCAGGACGCCCCCCGAGGAGGAGTCTATGCGGGTCGACGAAGCCGTGGAGGTGACGTCCGCGACGCGAGACGGCGTCCGGCTCTACCTCAAGGAAGCCGGGAAGGTCCCCCTGCTGACAGCAGCCCGGGAAATCGAGATTGGCCGGCGCATCGAGACCGGGCGGACCGAACTCCGTGGGGCCGTGGCAGCCATTCCGCTGGCTGTCCGCAGGCTCGTCGCACTCGCCGATCAGGTGCGCAAGAAGAAGGCCCCGCTGGATGACCTGATCCTCCTTCCCGATGGCGGCGGACCCGAGCCGGAGGAGCTTAAGCCGATCCTCAAGGCATTCGGCCGGATCAAACGGCTTCAGAGGCAGACCGAAAAGCTCCAGGCCAGCCTCAAAGACCGGCGTCGTTCGCTTGCAACCCGCAAGACCTATCGGCGGTTGATCGCCGAGTACCGCGCTGCCATTGAGCAGATCCTGACCGATCTTCCCATTAAGCCCGCCCTTATGGACGACCTAGTGGTAGAACTGCAGCGCCTGCACGACCGGCTCCAGAAACTTGTGGCTAAGTCCCCCCTTCGGGGCCAGCGGGTCAAGGAGGTCAGGGTTGTGGAGGCCAAGATCGGGCTGCCCCGCCATGAGTTCCAGCGGCTCCTGGGCGTGATCGCTGAAAAGGCCAGGGGCGTCCGCCAGGCCAAACGCGAACTGATAGAGGCGAACCTGAGGCTCGTCGTATCGGTGGCCAAGCGATACCTGGGCAGCGATCTTTCCCTTCTCGATCTCATCCAGGAAGGGAACATCGGGCTCATGAAGGCCGTGGACCGGTACCAGTACCGGCGCGGGTTTAAGCTCTCGACCTACGCCACGTGGTGGATCCGGCAGGCCGTCACGCGGGCGATCGCGGACAAATCCCGCACGATCCGGCTCCCCGCCTATGTATCGGAAGCCCTGAATCAGCTCTCCCGGGTCAATCGGACGCTGGTGAACGAGTTGGGACGCGAGCCCACGCCGGAGGAGCTGGCCCAGCGAACGGGCATTCCCGATAAGAAGGTGACGTTCATTTTGGCATCCTCCCGTAAGCCGCTCGCGTTAGAGAGACCGGTCGGCGAGGACTCCGAGCTCAAGGATTTCCTGGAGGACACGCAGACTGCCTCGCCTGAGAGCGAATCTGTCAGCCAGGATCTCACCGCGCAGGTGGAGCGGGCGCTGTCAACTCTCTCTCAAAGAGAGAGCGAGATCCTGCGCCTTCGCTTCGGGATTGGCGGCGATGGCGAGCGTACGCTCGAGGTGGTAGGTCGGAGCTTCGGAGTGACCCGGGAGCGGATCCGCCAGATCCAGGTCATCGCGTTCCGGAAACTCCGGCTCCGGGGGCGAAGCCTCAAGGCTTTGATCGAAAACTAGCGGTTGTTCCCGTCTATGGCTGCGTGTGGCGGCGGCAAGACTCCGTGGGAGGTTTGACATAGTGAGGGAGGGTTCGCTTATGCACCAAGAGATAAAACGGCGAGTCAGCGAGCTCACACACGGGTTTTTCCGAGGCAAGCTGCGCTTGGCCCCTCAGTCGGTGGAGGTTGGCGACATGGAGGACACGCTGGTTGTCAGGGTTAAAGGGTTCCTCGCCCAGGGTGAGAGGGCGATGATGGACCAACCCAACGACCGACAGGTTATTGAGGATTACTACCTCCGGCTGCTTGACCAGATCGCGCCACTCATGCGGACCGGGGTCGGAGAAGCGGGCCCGCTTCTCAAGTTTCAGACTCTTCTCGATCTTCCGAAGGATGAATGCGTCTTTATTTTGACCTTGGGGAAAGAAGGAGAGGTGACTTGGGTGGACTCTCCCTAACAGGAGGAGCAGGGCATGTGGCCTTTTGGAAAGATTGCCTGCGTCGTATGTGGTGAGCGCCTTTCGAAGCACGAGTTGAAAATCGCCCTCCGTGATGAGAAGATTGCGGTTTGCCGGTACTGCTTCGAGGGCTGGTGGATCCGGGGTCGGAAATACGGCCGTTGCCGGGAGCAGATCGCAGGGGCTCAGGCTATAGCCGTCTTCCCGGAGCAGCGGGGCATCGGGCTTGACTGCGGTGGGGTCCCCCTTAGCTCATAGGGGGACGGGAGAGCACGCGATGACGCGTATACCGATTCTTCTCGTCCTGGTAATCCTCCTCATCCTGGTGCCTCTGGGCGGCCAGGCCGTGACCCTTTACGCGGACTGGCTCTGGTTCCACGAGGTCGGCTTCCCCGGAGTCTTTACCGCCATTCTCTACACCAAAATCCTCCTCGCCCTCTCTGCGGGAGCGCTGGTGTTTCTCCTCCTCTACCTGAACTTACGATTGACGGCGCCGGGCCAGGGCAGAGACGTTCTGGCGATCGTAGAGCCGGAAATACCCCAACTGCCGAGCTGGCTCCTGATTCAGCCCCTTTACCGGCGGCTCCTCCTCCCTGGCTGCCTTCTCCTGGGCTTCTTCGTGGCGGGGCAGGCCGCGGGCCAGTGGCAGGGGGTCATCAGGTTCCTGAACCCGGTGGCCTTCGGGTTTGCCGATCCCCTGTTCGAGCGAGACGTGGGCTTCTATGTCTTCAGCTATCCGTTCCTGACCTATGCCTACCAGTTCCTTTTCTTGACCCTCCTCGTCACGCTCCTGGCTGTGGGGGCGGTCTACATCCTCTCCCGGGGAATCCGCCTAAGCCCGCAGGGGCCCGTCGTGACCTCATGGGCGAAGGGCCACCTGCTCGCCCTGGGCGCGGCCCTCCTCGTGGTCAAAGCCTGGGGCTACTCGCTGGACCGCTATGGCCTGCTCTTTTCCCCCGGGGGCGCGTCGTTCGGGGCCAGCTACACCGATGTGAATGCCGTCCTGCCCATCCTTAACGTCGTCATGGGCCTCGCGGGGCTAGCCGCCATCGCCTGCCTGGTCCAGATTAGGCGCCCTGGTATGCGGCTGGCCCTGGGCGGTTTGCTCCTCTGGCTCGCCGGGAGCTTACTCGGCCTTACCGCCTATCCCGCTGTAATCCAGCGGTTCCGGGTGGTCCCCAACGAGATCGTGGCCGAGCGACCGTACATCGAGCGGAGCATCGCCGCCACTAACCGAGCCTACGGGCTCGACCGGATCGAGGAGCAGCCCTTCCCGGCCCACGAGGAGCTGACCGCGGCGACCCTACAGAAAAACGACGCCACCATCAAGAATATCCGCCTCTGGGAGCACCGCCCGCTCCTGGACTCCTACTCCCAGCTCCAGGAGATCCGGACGTACTACAAGTTTGTGGACGTCGACAACGACCGCTACCAGCTGGACGGGGAGACCCGGCAGGTAATGCTCTCAGTCCGGGAGCTCTCGCACGCCCATCTGCCCAGCCGGATCTGGATCAACGAGCATCTGGTCTACACGCACGGCTACGGCGCCGTCGTCGGTCCGGTGAACCGCGTGACCCGGGAGGGGCTCCCGGAGTTCTTCGTCAAGGACATCCCTCCTGTCACGGCCGGCCCCCTCAAGATCACCCGCCCCGAGATCTACTACGGGGAGGTGGCCAACCCGTACGTGCTGGTCAGGACTCGCACCCAGGAGCTGGATTACCCGGTCGGGGACCAGAACGTTTACACGACCTACGCCGGACAAGGGGGCGTCAGCCTCGGGTCGTTCTGGCGCAAGCTTCTGTTCGTGGTGCGGTTCGGAGAGATCAAGATCCTGCTCTCGAACGATCTCACGTCCGACAGCCGGATCGTTTACTACCGCCAGATCACCGAGCGAGTCCAAAAGATCGCCCCCTTCCTCCGCCTGGACCGTGACCCCTACCCGGTGATCACGAGGGACGGGCGGATTGTCTGGCTCCTGGACGCCTACACCACTTCGGAGCACTTCCCCTACTCCCAGCCGACGCGGGGCGTGGGCAACTACATCCGCAACCCGGTGAAGATCACGGTGGACGCCTACCACGGGACAGTGCGCTTCTATCTCGTGGAGCCGGAGGAGCCTCTCATCCGCGCCTATGCCCGCATCTTCCCCGGACTGTTCCAGCCCCTGGCGGCCATGCCCGAGGATCTCCGCGCCCACATCCGCTATCCCCAGGACCTCTTCGGCATTCAGGCCCGGATGTACGCCGCCTATCACATGCGCGACCCCCAGGTCTTCTACAACAAGGAGGACCTCTGGAACATCCCGGCCAGAAAGGCGGAAGGCCGCGAGGCCGAGATGGAACCGTACTACACCATCATGCGCCTGCCCGGGGAGACCCGCGAGGAGTTCATCCTCCTGCTCCCCTTCACGCCGGTCCGGCGTGACAACATGATCGCCTGGTTGGCGGCCCGATCCGATCTTCCGCACTACGGGAAGCTGCTCCTCTTTGACTTCCCCAAGGGCAAGCTCGTCTTCGGCCCGCGCCAGATCGAGGCACGGATTGACCAGGACGCCTTCATCTCCCAGCAGATCACGCTCTGGAGCCAGGCCGGCTCCCAGGTGATCCGGGGAAGCCTCCTGGCCATTCCCATCGAGGAGTCTCTTCTCTACGTTCAGCCCCTCTACCTGGCCGCCGAGCGGGGGCGGATGCCGGAGCTCAAGCGCGTCATCACCGCCTTCGGCAACCGGATCGCCATGGAGGAGACGCTGGAGGCCTCGCTCCAGCAGATCTTCGGTGGACGCCCGGCCCAGCCCGATGCAGCCCCTCGGCCGGCGGTGGCAAAGGCGGAGCCCTCACAGCGCCCGGCAGCTCGGGCCCTGGAACACTTCCAGAAGGCCCAGGAGCATCTGAAGCGCTGGAACTGGACAGGGTTCGGTGAGGAGCTCCGGCGAGTCGAGGAGATCCTCCGGAGCCTTCAGGCAGAGGGCAAGCCCTAGCGAACCGTCTTTTTCTTTTTGAGGTCGGGCCGTTTGAGGTCGCGGCCGGCCCCGCCGCCCTCTTCGACCTGCCGGCCCAGAACCAGGCCCTCCACCGCGATCAGGTGATCCAGCATCGCGCGCCGGGCTTCCGCTTCGTCGTGTTGCCGGATCGCCTCCAGAATCCGCCGGTGATCTTGGTGGGAGCGGGTAGGCCGCCCAGGGGTTTGAAGCGATTCCTCCCGGCTCTGGGTAAGCAGGTCCATCAGCGCGTTGACGATTCGGGTGATGGCGCGGTTGTGGGCCGAGCTGGCAATGGCGGCGTGAAAGGCGGCATCCTGGGCGAGACCGGTGCGCCCGGCCGCCACCTCCTTGGCCTGCTCCTCCAGGATGCGCTCCATCTCGTGGATTTCGTCTTCAGTCGCCCGGCTGGCGGCAAGGCCGGCGATCGCGGGCTCCAGGAGACGGCGGGCCTCGAAGAGCTCGCCGACCGCTTCCCGCTGGGTCAGGATCACGAGGGCCAGCGGCTCGATCAGCGACTCCACCGAGACCTCGCGGACAAAAGTCCCCTCCCCCGGCCGGATCTCGATGAGCCCCATGGACTCCAGGGTCCGGAAGGCCTCCCGGACCGAGGTCCGGCTGACCTTGAATCGCTCGGCCAGGTCGCGCTCGGGGGGGAGCCTGTCGCCGGATTTCAGCTTGCCCTCCTGGACCAGAGCCTTGATCTGGCGAACGATCTCCTCGTAGATCCGGGTGCTCTTGATGGGCTCGACATCGGGCCAGGTCATGACGCGCTCTCTGTCCGGAACGCTCAGTCCTTCTTGGGATTGCCTATGGAATGCGTGGCTTGCCCTAAGGTACCGAGCCTGAACTGGCGAAACATGCCAAAAAAGGCAGATCGGCTATCCTGGCTCAGCAGGAAGAGGGCGAAGGTGAGGACGATGTAGGCGGCGGCGTAGCCATATCGGACCGTCGGGCTGACGAACAGGAGTTGGGTGCAAAAGAGGACGGCCACCAACGCGGCCTCCTTCAGCGAGAAGGAGAGATTGGCCAACACCGCCACGGCGAAGACGGACTGGGCCGCGGTGAGGAGCACCTCCTCCACCTGCCTCGCGTCCATGACCATGGGCGCGATCCGACCGCCCGAGATGGTGTAGGCCAGCGGGAGCATTCCGATCAGGAGGGTCCACTGGTTCACCTTGGACGACAGGAGCGTTCCGAGGCTCGCGCTCGGTTTGCCCCGCGTAGCAAACAGGATCGCGACGATGAACTCAGGGGCCTCCGAGGCCAGCGGCGCCAGCCACTGCACCACGATAAACTCCTCGATCCCGAACCGCCGCCCGGTCGCGAGGAGCCCCTCGGCGAACGGCTCGGCGGCCAGAACGATGGTAAGCCCGGCGAAGAGGAAGAGCGCCGCGGTCGTGGCCCGACGAGGCCCTTTGCGAAGCCGGCCCAGCATCTCCGACGGACCCCCGAGTTCCGGCTCGGTCACCCCGGCCTTGGAGGCCGCGACGATGTACCGGGCAAAGATGGCGAGGAGGACGACCGTGTCGATGAGCGAGATGGTGCCCTTCAAGGGAATCAAGAACGAGTAGACGGTCGCCAGGGTGAGATAGAAGACCTCGATGGAGTGGGTGGGTGCCAGGTCCACGCTCTTACGACGGCTCACCAGCCAGAACGTGACGACCACCGCCGGCCATCCGAGGCCGATCAGGAGGCGGTTGGCGCCGGTCATGTTCGCTGTGGCGTACTGGGTGTAGGTGGGGTCCTTGCCCGCGACCCACGCGAAGTACATGTCCACCGCGTACTCGGGGAGGACCGCGATCAGGGCCAGCACAGCCAGGGCCAGGTTTTCGGGGATATCGAGTTGAGCCACCTCCGCCGCCCAGGAGAGGAGGAAGGCTGCCCCGAAGATCCCCAACCCGGAGAGGAACGCTTGCCAGTGGGGCTCAAGGTGTGCGCCGGCCAACCGGAGGAGAATCCACTGGAGCGCCAGCGCGACCGCCATGAGGAACCAGAGGGTATATTTGACTTCCTGTCGCGCACTCATCGTTATTCCCTCGATGTTCCGTTTCCCGGATCCAGGACCATCAGCTCTCACGCGCCGCGGGAGCGACCGCGGACACGCCCCGGAGCCGCCGCCACACGGGGGTCAGGACGGGGAGGATGAAAAAAAAGAGGGCGGCAGCGGTGATGACGGCGGAGATCGGGCTCCAGAAGAAGATGAGGGGGTTGCCCTGGGACATGATGAGGCTCTGGCGGATGGCGGTCTCCGCCATATCACCCAGCACCAGGGCCAGCACCAGGGGCGCGAGCGGGTAGTCCAGCTTCTTGAAGACGTAGCCGATCACGCCGAAGATCAGCATATACCAGATGTCGAGCAAGGCGTTGTTCACCGCGTAGGCCCCGATGGCGCAGATGACCACGATGAGCGGGGTCAGGATGGCGAAGGGAATCCGAAGGATGGCGGCGAAGAGCGGGACGAACAGGAGCACCACCAGGACCCCGATCACGTTGCCGGTGTACATGCTGGCGATGAGCCCCCAGACGAACTCCGGGTTCTCCTTGAAGAGCATGGGACCGGGCTGGAGCCCCCAGATGAGGAGCCCGCCCAGCATGACCGCCGCGGTGGGCGACCCCGGGATTCCTAGGGTGATCATCGGGAGCATGGCCGCGCCACCGGCCGCGTGAGCGGCTGTTTCCGGCGCCACCACCCCCTCGAGCGTCCCCTGACCAAATTTCTCCGGCGTCTTCGAGAAGCGCTTGGCGAAGCTGTAGCTCATGAACGAGGCCGGCGTCGCTCCGCCCGGCTTGAAGCCCATCCAGAACCCGATCAGCGCGCTCCGGAGAAAGGTCCGCCAGTAGCCGGCCAGCTCCCGCCAGGTGGCCACCATCTCCCGGAAGCCGATCCGGGCTTTCTCCCCCCGGAATCGCAGCCCTTCCTCCACGGTGAGGAAAATTTCGCCGATCCCGAACAGTCCGATCACGGCCACGATGAAGGAGAACCCCCGCATCAGCTCCACGCTGCCGAAGGTGAGGCGGAGCTTGCCGGTCACGATGTCCAGCCCCACCGTGGCCAGGATGAAGCCGAGAAAGATGGAGGCCAGGGTCTTGACGGGGCTGCCCCCGCCGAGGCCCACGAAGGCCGAAAAGGTCAGGAGCTGAATGGCGAAGAACTCGGGCGGGCCGAACTTGAGCGCCACCTCCGCCAGGAGCGGGGCAAAAAAGGTGATGAGGATGTTGGCGAAGGTCGCCCCCACAAAGGAAGCGGTGAAGGCTGTGGTCAGGGCCTGGGCTGCTCTCCCCTGCTTGGCGAGGGGGTAACCGTCGAAGGTGGTGGCCACCGACCATGGTTCACCGGGGATGTTGAACAGGATCGAGGTGATGGCCCCGCCGAAGAGCGCACCCCAGTAGATGCAGGAGAGAAAGATGATGGCGGAGGTGGGGTGCATGGTGAAGGTGATCGGGAGCAAAATGGCCACCCCGTTGGCCCCGCCCAGGCCGGGGAGCACCCCGATGATGGTCCCCAGGACGATGCCCACCAGGGCGATGAAGAGGTTGAACGGGGTGATGGCGATCTGAAAGCCCATCCAGAGGTTGGCAAACTCGCCCATGATGGCTTCGCCTCAGTACCCGAGCCAGGTCTCGAGGGGCCCCTTGGGCATGGGAACGAGGAACCACCTCTCGAAGATCAGGAACGTGCCAACGGGGATTCCGACACTCAGCACCACGACGAGGAGCCAGGAGTGGCGACCGATCCAGCGCATGTACAGGGCCATGTACAACGCCGTGGCAACATAGAGGCCCACGACATGGATCAGGCCCACCATCGCCACGGCCGGCAGGGCCACCTTCGCCACCGGCGCCAGCTTTCCGGGCTCGATAAAGCGCTTGGCGGGGGACATGACCTGGGCCTGGAGGAGGCTCACGATCGAGCAGACCGCCAAGCCCAGGCCCAGGTAGAAGGGAAAGAAGCCGGACTCAGGACCGTCGGTGCTCCAGCCAAAGCCGAGACGCCGCCCCTCCCATATCACCCCGAGAGCGACGGCGAACAGCAGGAGCGCGGTAAGGGTATCGGCCCGTTTCACGGGAGGCGAGGGGTGTTTACTTCAGCAATCCCCCCTTCTGCATCAGATCCTTGTGGAGGCTCTCGGTCTCCCCTAGCCACTTGACGTAGTCCGGCCCTGTCAGCCAGGCGGCTTTGAGGGCGTTCTTCAACAGGTAGTCCTGGAACTCGGGGGAGTCATAAGCCTTCCTCAGCATCCCCTGGTAGAAATCCATGGCCTCCTTCGGCATATCCGGCGGGCCGAAGATGCCACGGAGCATCAGATACTGAATGTCGAGCCCAAGGGCCTCCTTCACCGTGGGGATCTCTCCCCACCCCGGCGCCCACGTCAGCCGCGCGGTATCGAAGACCGCCAGCGGCCGGACCTTGCCGGCCTTCCAGTGCCCCACGCACTCTGCGGGGTTATTCACGGTAGAGTCCACGTGATTCCCCACCAAGTTCACGCAGACTTCGCCCCCGCCTTTGAAGGGGACGTAGATGAACTTGAGCCCGAGCGCCTGCTCGAGCTGGATGGTGATGATCTGGTCCTCCTGGGCCGAGCCGGTCCCGGCCATCTTCATCGGGTTGGGTCCTCCCGAGTGCTCCTTCACCGCAGCGATGTACTCCTTAGCGGTCTTGAAGTCCTTCTTGTCCGGCCGATCCGTGTTCACCCAGAGGATGAACTCGTCCAGGGCCAGCCGCGCCAGCGGGGTGAGGTCCTTCCAGTTGAAGGGGACCCCGGTGTGGAGCGGCGTCGTGAAGAGGTTCGACAGCGTGATGATGATGGTGTGGGCGTCCCCCTTCTTGCCCTTCACGTGGAGAAACCCCTCGGCGCCGGCGCCGCCGGGCTTGTTGATAACCACTATGGGCTTGGGGGAGAGTTTGTACTTTTCCACCAGCGGAGCGAGAAGCCGCGCCATGACGTCGGCTCCGCCTCCCGTGCCGGCCGGGATGATGAACTCGACGGGCTTGGTGGGCTCCCACGCGACGGCGGGAGCAACACTGCCAGCGATCCACGCCACCCCCAGGACGGTCAGGACCATCCAACGATCAACGCGCCAACTCCAACCTTTCATGGTCGCATCCTCCTTCGTCTCGCGCCGTCGAGCGCAAGCCCCCTGACTATACAACAAAAGGGCCAAGCCCGCGATTCCTTCGGGCTTGGCCCTCGTGAGCGATGGACCGCAACGCGGCTGCGGCAGCTTCCCCTAGGCCTTGACCTTCATATCTTTCCTGAATGAGGCCACGCCTGGGATCTCCCACTGCCACATCTCGTCTACCTTCTTCTGGAAGTACTCCAGGTCCTCCTCGATGAAGTGGGCGAAGCGGCCCTGCTTCAGCAGGTACTCGCGGACCGGCTTCCGCGGCCGGCCCTCGACGATGGCCTTGGTCTTGCCGTAGTACTTCACGACCCCGTCCTCGACCTCATAGAGCGGGAAGACGCCGGTCTCGATAGCCAGCTCGCCCAGCTCGTGGGAGAGCATCGGGTCGTAGTCCCATCCCTTGGGGCAAGGGTCCAGCGAGTGGATGAAGGTGGGGCCGCCGATCGTAAGCGCCTTCCTGACCTTGTTCATCATCTCCACCGCATACGAGGCGCAGACCGTGGCCACGTAGCGGCACTCCGGATGCCCCGCCGCCAACATCCCCGCCATGTTTTTCTTCCATCGCGTGTGGATGATCCGCTTGACCGACCCCGGGGGGCTGAAGGTGGTGTGGGCGCCGTAGGGAGTCGAGCCGGAGAGCTGGATGTCGGTGTTGGCATAGGACTCGTTGTCATAGAGCAGGATCAGGGAGTTGTACTCCTTGTGGGTCAAGGTGGCGGAGATGGCGCCGAGCCCCATATCCGCCCCGCCGCCGTCACCGCAAAAGGCGATGACGTTGATCGGCTCGGCCCGCATCTTGCCCTTCTTCATGAGGGCCTTGAGACCGGCGGCGGTCCCCAGGGCGGCAGAACCGGAAGAACCCAGCTGGGTGTGCATCCAGGGCACGACCCACGGCGTACTGTAGTAGGTGGTATTGGCCACGTACATGCAGCCGGTGGATCCGAGGACGATGGTCCTGGGCCCGGCGGCTTTGACCATCAGCTTCATGACCAGGGCCGACTCGCACCCCTGGCAGGTCCGGTGACCCGAGGAGAAGTACTCCTCGATGGTGACCTTCTTGACGCCCTTGAAGGGCGCGAGGACCTGGGTGGCGTTGGTGAAGGTGGTCGTCTCAGCCATGGGTCCCCTCCTTACTCGCGTACGCCGAGCCAGTACGTTGCCTTCTCGGCTTTGCCGGCCTTGGCCGCAGTGTAGCAGATGTCGGTCACTTTATACACGTCCTCCAGCGTGACCTCGCGGCCGCCCAGCCCGCAGATGAACCCGATGAGCGGCGGCCGGTGGTCAGCGTTATAGAGCGCCGCCCTCACCTCGGTCGCCACGACCCCGGAGCCAAACGGCGAGCCGAATGAGTAGTCGCGGTCAATGACCCCGATAGCCTTGGCCTTCCTGAGGGCTCGCGTCAGCTGCTCGTAGGGGAAGGGCCGGAACCAGCGGAGCCGGATCAGCCCAACTTTCTTCCCCTCCTCGCGCATCTTCCGGATCGCGACCTTGACGGGGAGCGAGAGGGTCCCCATCCCCATCAGGATGATCTCGGCGTCCTCGGTCATGTACTCCTCGAACCAGGGATTCTCGGTCCCCCGACCGAAGATCTTCCGGAACTCGGCGTACGCTTCCTCGATCACCGTGTAGGCCCGCTCCGTCGCTGCGTTATTCTGACGGCGGATCTCGATGACCCAGTCCTCGTTGACCTGGGGAGCCACGGTGATCGGGTTGTCCGGGTGAAGCAGGAGGTCGCCCCGGTTGTAAGGCGGCAGGAACTTGTCTACCCACTCTTTTGGAGGCACTCGTGTGATCGCTTGGGAGTGCGTCAGGAAGGCGCCGTCGCACGAGATGGCGATCGGGAGGAAGATCCGCCGGTCTTCGGCCACCCGGTAGGCGATCAGCGTAGTGTCCATCGCTTCCTGGGAGCTGTCAATCCAGCACATCAGCCACCCGAGGTCCCGGACGGAGAGCGCGTCGTTATGCTCGACGCCGAAGGCGCCCGGGTCGTCCAGGGCTCGGTTCCCGACCATGGCGACCATCGGCACCCTGAGCGCCGGCGTCACCGTGATGGCCTCCATGGCGTACATCCACCCCACCCCCGACGAGCCGCAGAAGACCCGGGCCCCCACGGTCGAGGCGTGCTTGACGATCTCGAACTGGCTATGCTCTCCTTCCGCCACAATGTACTCAGCTACGAGCTTACCGTTGGCGATCTTCTTGGCGATGGCCTGCATGACCGTGTCGTAAGGTCGGATCGGGTAGGCGGTGACCACATCGATGTCGGCGAGCGTGAGGGCCTCGGCGATGGCCTCACTCCCGGAGATGAGCATCTCCTTCTCTTCAAGAACTGCCGCGGCCGGAGCCGCTTGGGTTTCGACTGTCATGAATCGTTCCTCCTGTCAGTCAGGCTAGCCGCCGGGAGCTTCGGCGACGCCCGTGACGATCGATGTCGACTTATCTTCGTGGACGCCCGATATTAATCCCTTCTGCTTCGCGTTTTCTCCAGGGATGCCGCTGGCCAGCGCTGCGCCACCCAGCTCTAGCTCACCCAACTCCAGCTCCTCCTCATACTGCCCGCGATACCGGAACCCATGGGAGCGCGCCGTGGTGACCTTGTCCTTGATCTTCTCGGCGAGCCACACCTTGTAGGCATCCTTGTCCCGCCGCCACATCTCCCACTGGCTGGCGTTATCCTCGAAGGCCGACTCGTTGACCATCGTGATGCAGTCGTGCACCGGGCAGACGGCCTCGCAGACGCCGCAGCCGCAGCAGGACTCCATGTTGGCGTCATAGAGGCCCTCGGGGGTGACGTCGAAGCAGCTATCCGGGCACTGGAGCCAGCAGAGCGTGCACTTGACACACGCGTCGAAGTCGATCACCGGCCGCATGGTGCGGCTGGAAAACTTCTTGAAGACCGGGCTTCGCTCGGGCCGATAGCCCTTCCCGCCCTCGATGGGCTTCCCGATGGGGAGCGAGGGAATCGTCACGCCCTCGCGCATCTCCCACCACCGGGGCATGTCAAACGAGTAGGGAACCTCGGCGTTCCCCTCCGTGAGCTTCACCGGCCGGCCCTCGATCCGCTCGTAGGCCTTCCGGGCTGACTCCACTTTCAGCTCGGAGCCCCACTCGGCCTCTCTAATCGCCTCAGAAACCGCCTCAATGGTGAGGAACTGGGGCGCGATCTTGGCCAGCGCGCCGAGCACACGAACCTCGGTGTGATCCTCTTTGTAGACCCAGAGCCCCGCGAAGGAGGCCTTCCCGGGGAGGATCCAGAGGGAATAGGGAGCGTTCTTCTTATGGGTGTCCTTCAGGAGTTCCTCGGCAGACTGGGTGGAGGTGACGAGGAGATGGCCGCTGGGGAGGATGAGCCGGTTGATCGGCTGGAGCCCGTACCACGCCCAGGATTCCACGCCCTTGCAGAGGGTGTCGTCCACGCAGATCGTGACGTGGAGCTCCTTGGGCTCGTAGCGGGCCATGTGCTGTTCAAGCTCCTCTTTGGTATCCGCCACGATGGCGAAGTCCTTGGCGGGGACGCCGTTGCGCTGCGGGCTATCCCCGTAGCGGCCAAAGGCGATCCCCCACCTGCCTGACTTGCGGGCTGAGAGGACGATTCCTCGGGTGATTCGAGAGGCCAGGTTCTTCTGGAAGATGCCGCGATACACCACTTCACAGATCAAGTGCGCCATGCAATCCTCCCAACATCATCGACACACAGGATAGGTTGTCTACTGGTCCGCTGGTCTGACCAAATGATGCCTTAACCAACTATATACTTGTCAAGAGGAAAAATTATCAACAAAATAAATATGTTCCAGTACTCTTGGGCCCTAGAGCGAAAAGCCGGCGCGGGCGCGGCCGTGGGCGGGTTGGTCGCCGCGCATGGTGTCAGGGTTGGACCCCCGCTGGAGCGCCAGATGATAGGTGAAGAGCTGGAGGGGGACCACCGCGAGAATGGGGGTCAGAAGCTCGGGGATCGGCGGAAGGGTGATGGTCTCAACGCAAAGCCCTGACAGCTCAGTATCGCCCTCCTCCACAAGACCAACCACGGGTGTGCCGATCTCTTTCGCCGCCTTGGCCAGCGCCAGGCAGCGCTCATAGGACAGCCCCGGCGGTGCGATCAGGAAGACCAGGTCGCTCCCCTCCATCGCCGCCCAGGGGCCGTGCAGGATCTGTTCGCAGTTCATCCCTACCGTCGTCGCGTAGTTGGCTTCGTTCATCTTGAGAGCGGCTTCGTAGGCGGTCGCGGTGTTGGGGCCGCCTCCGACGAAATAGTAGCGCCGCCGATCCGAAAAGCGCACCGCCTGCTCCTCCCACGACTCCTGCCCGAGCAGAAATGCCATCTGGTCGGGGATGGCCTCGAGGGCATGCATCGTCTCCTCATCGCCGCCGATCTCGGCGGCCAGCGCGGCGAGCAGCGACAGGGCGGTAGTGTAACTGATCGTGTGGGCTGCTGAGTTTTCCTGCTCGACGGTGGTGAGGAGATAGTCCGCGATCTCCAACCCCTCCCCGCTCCCGAGGCCAGTAATGGCGACACCGACGCCCCCCCCGGCCTTCGCCTTCTGGAGCGCCTCCAGGGAGAAGCGCTTGGTCCCGCGGTGGCTCACGACAATCACGCCGGTCCTTGGATCTGGATCCGACCAGTAGTTCTTGAACTCGAACGAATGGAAGGCGCGCACTCGGTGGCCTAGCCGACCGATCTGGGAGAGGAGGAGCTCCCCCACCAGGCAGGCGTGCCAGGAGGTGCCGATCCCGGAGAGCAACACCTGGTCCACAGTCTTGAGGTGCGCGGCGACCGCCTTCAGGGTCTCAGCATTCTTACGGAGCACCAGTCGAATCGCGCCGGGCTGGGCGTAGATGGCGTCGTGCATGTAGTACGGATGTCCAGGACGGGGCGGGGGCGGGCTCCACGCCATACCTAGCCTCAGAATTTCTCCACCATCTGGCAGAAGTAGCGGTGGACCGTGGGGTCGTCGGTGACCCGGTAACCCTTTTCTGTCAGGCGCAGAACTGAGACACTTGCGCCGAAACCTGACCCCATGACGGTCCCGTCGGGGTCCAAATCGGGAGGCGGCCGGGGGGCCCGAGCCGTGGGCTATGGGCGGCGCCAGAGACCGCGGCCCGCCTGGCGCGCGTCGCGTTGCAATTTCAGGAAGAGCTCCTGGTAGCGCACATTCGGGGGCACGGTCATGACCTGGGCGTAGCCGCGCCGCACCAGATCGGCGTTCACCATGACGTCGCCGACCCAGACGTACGCCAGGAGCCGCCTGTACCGGTCGCGCTGCTGCACGTCCAGCTCGAGGCGGGCGCGCTTGCCCGCCGTGAGCTGCCGGTTCAGCTCCAGCGCCTCCCGGCCTCCGGGCTCTTCGCCCCGTTTGGGGTGATGCAGCTCAGGAGTGTTGACGCCGATGTAGCGGACCTTCTCGACGCGGGCGCCGATCTTCACGTGGATGGTGTCGCCGTCCACAACCCGGACGACCGTGCCATCGAGCGCCGGCTCCGTCGCCGATGCCGGGGCGCTGGCGCAGAGGAGCACGAGCCAGGCCAGGACACACGCGACCGACCGCATGCCCCCACACTGTCACACCGCTCCCCAAGGTGTCAACATTCGGATACACCATGCTCTAAGTGGCGGCAGAAGTTGAGGGAACGCGTTCTGTTGATCAGCGAGGCGACGGTCCGGGGGTACGAGTGCCGGCGAGATAAGCCTGAACAAAAGGATCGCGGCTCGGAATCGGGAACGGCGCCATCCGGCTACCTTGACGCTTCGGCCATCCGGGAGAAGTAGCGGTGGACAGTGGGATCGTCAGTCAGCTCCGGATGGAAGGTCGCCACCAGCACCGAGTCCTCGCGTGCCAGCACGCACTCGCCTTGATGGGTGGCCAGCGGAGTCACCGTGGGGCCAACGCGCCGGATCCGGGGCGCGCGGATAAAAACCATCTTGATGGGCCTCCGCTCGCCCTCCAGCGTGGCTTCGCCTTCGGTCTCGAAGGACTCCTTCTGCCGGCCGTAGGCGTTCCGCTCAGTGGTGACGTCGATGAAGCCGAGCGAGAACTGATTCGGATTCAGCACCTCACGCGCCAGCACGATGAGCCCGGCGCAGGTGCCAAAGATCGTCTTCCCCGCGGCGCGAAACTTCTCGAGCGCCGGGACAAACTCCCAGGCGTCCATGAGCTTCAGCAGGGTCGTGCTCTCGCCACCCGGGATAATCAGGCCGTCAACCGCTTCAAGCTCGGACGGTTTGCGAACTTCACAGGACTCGACGCCGATCCGCTCAAGCGCCTGCCTGTGAAGGGCAAAGTCCCCCTGAAGCGCTAAGACACCGATCTTCATCGCTACCACCCACGCGTCTGCAGCAGCTCTTTCTCCGCGAGCTTGGAGGTCTCGATCCCGGGCATGGCCTCCCCGAGTTCCTCGGAGACCTTGGCCAGCACGTCCGGGTCCTTGTAGTGGGTCGTCGCCTGGACGATGGCCTTGGCGCGGGCCGCCGGATCCGACGATTTGAAGATCCCCGAGCCCACGAAGACCGTCTCGGCCCCGAGCTGCATCATGAGCGCGGCATCCGCGGGGGTCGCGATCCCGCCGGCGGCGAAGTTGGGCACCGGGAGCCGCCCGTTCTGGGCCACCCACCGGACAAGCTCGTACGGAGCTCCCAGCTCTTTGGCTTCGGTCATCAGCCCTTCTTCAAACTCGTTGTGCCAGAGGGCGTAATC
>CAYFIG010000007.1:0-18175 GCA_964342905.1 uncultured bacterium | reverse complement strand
TCTCCGAAAGCTCCACGAGGCAACCGCGCACGATCTCGCCCGCACGGTGACGGCGCTGAAGGAATTGCAATCGAGCGCGACCGGTCGGTTCCAGGAGGAGCAGGCAACGACGCAGCAGCTGTCCCGCATGGAAGCAAGTCTGGATGTTGCCGCGGCGACGATCCGCTCGCTCCGGGCTTCGTTCGCTGAACTCTCCAGGGAGGTGGCTCGGCTGACCGCTTCTCCGCGAGCTCGCGAACTGCCACGTGAGCCGAACCCCCGGCCGGGATCGGCGGAGCAGCTCTACCAAGCGGCACTGGCCAGCATGCGCGCCGGCGAGCACGGGCAGGCCGTGCTGGATTTTCTCGACTTCATCGCCAAGTTCCCCACCCACCCGCTGGCGGGCCACGCGCAGTACTGGATCGGCGAGGCGTACTACCTCCAGCGGGACTTCCGGCAGGCGCTGATCGAGTTCCAGAAGGTGATCGACCAGCCCGAAATGGGCGTCAAGGCGGCCGACGCGCTCCTCAAGATCGGCCTCTGCTACAAGGCCCTGAACGACCCGCTCCGGGCCAGAGAAGCCTGGGACGCGCTCATTGCGGAGTTTCCCGGGAGCGAGGCGGCCCGAAAGGCACGCACCCTCATCCGGGCTCGACCCGCCTCGGCCACGCATTCCCGCTGATTCTCGCTCAGGCAGCGGGATCCCCCACAATTTTGAACCGCTCCGATGCTCCGGTATACTGAGAAGCATTCTTCAGTCACGCGTGCGTTCACGATGGAGACTACCGGAGAGCGGGATCGATGGATCCCAGTGGCAGCCGCGCTGGCGCCGACCGGGCGGGTCCCCGCGTCGGGTACCCACGCTGAAGGCGTGGGTGCGCGGGTGCGCCGGAGGCGTGGGTGTGCGTTCGACTGGGATGGCACGGTGGCCGAGCAGCGGACGCGAGCTGAGCGGGTCGGGGCTCGACTGGTGCTCCTGGAGGACCCGGAGTATCCAGCGCAGCTCAGGACCATTCCTTCTCCACCGCCCTTCCTGCTCGTCCGCGGCGAAATCTGCGCCGAGGACGCCCTCGCGGTGGCCCTGGTGGGTGCGCGACACGCGACGCCCTACGGGCTCGGGGTGTCCGAGCAGTTGGCTGGCGACCTGGCCGCTCGCGGCGTCACCGTGATCAGCGGGTTTGCCCGCGGGGTGGACACGGCCGCGCACCGCGGCGCGCTGGGCGTCGGAGGACGAACCATCGCCGTGCTGGGATCGGGAGTGGACGTGATCTATCCGCCTGAAAACCGAAAGCTCGTGGCCCGCGTGATGGAGCACGGGGCGCTGATCTCTCAGCTCCCCATGGGCGCGCCCCCGCTGCCGGAACATTTCCCGTTGCGCAACCGCACGATTGCCGGACTCGCCCTCGGGACCGTGGTAGTCGAGGCGGCCGAGCGGAGCGGCGCGTTGATTACCGCCGGCCACGCCGGGGAGTTGGGTCGGGAGGTCTTCGCCGTGCCAGGCAACGTCACCTCGGAGGTCAGCCGGGGAACCAACCGGCTCATCCAGGACGGTGCTAAACTGGTTCAGAGCTGGGAGGACGTCGTAGCCGAGCTTCCCGAAGCCTGGCGGCAGTGTCTCGTCACGCCGGAACCGCAGGAAGTGAAAGGGTTGGTCCTCGACGGGGATGAGGGTCGCCTCTTGGCCTTGATCGGCGCCAGCCCGATGCACGCGGCTGAGTTGATCGAGCGCAGCGACATTCCCTCCGGGCGGGCCGCCGCGCTCCTGGTGACGCTGGAGCTGCGAGGGTGGATCCGACAGCTCCCCGGGAAGCTGTACGTGCGGGCAAAACTCCAATGAAGAACAAGACGACGGCGAAACGAGTCTTGGTGGTGGTGGAGTCACCGACCAAGGTGAAAACTATCCAGAAGTATCTGGATTCCACCTACATCGTCAAGGCCTCGATGGGACACATCATGGACTTGCCCAAGTCCAAGCTGGGCGTCGACGTGAGGAAAGGGTTCGCGCCCGAGTACAAAGTCCTTCCGGCCAAGCGAAAGGTGCTGGAAGAGCTGCGGAAGGTCGCGGAGAAGGCGGACGCTCTCTACGTGGCCACCGATCCCGATCGAGAGGGAGAAGCCATCGGTTGGCACCTGGCGCAGCAGCTGCCGGTGGACCACCGGAAGGTGTATCGGGTGCTCTTCAACGAAATCACTGAGCGCGCGATCAAGGCCGCGTTCCGTCAGCCCGGAAAGATCGACCCGAAGAAGGTGAGTGCCCAGCAAGCCCGGCGGGTGCTGGACCGCTTGGTCGGCTATAACCTCTCGCCGCTCCTCTGGAGCAAAGTGCAGCGGGGGCTCTCGGCCGGCCGGGTCCAGTCGGTGGCGGTGAGGCTCATCGTGGACCGGGAGCGGGAGATCCGCGCCTTCGTTCCGGTCGAGTACTGGAGCCTTCATGCCACGCTTCGCGGCACGCATCCCGGCGAGTTCACTGCGACGCTCAAGGAGGTCCGCGGCGAGAAGCCCAGCCTTTCTATCGAAGCTGACGTCCAAGCGATTGTCCAAGCCCTCGAGGGAGCACGATTCGTTGTCACGGCCGTCAACCGGGGGGAGCGGAAAAAGAACCCGGCGCCACCCTTCATCACCTCCACGCTCCAGCAGGAAGCCTGGCGGAAGCTTCGGTTTACTGCCAAGAAGACCATGATGCTGGCCCAGCAGCTCTACGAGGGTGTGGAAGTGGGGGACGAGGGTGCCGTCGGGCTGATCACCTACATGCGCACCGACTCCGTGCGCGTGGCGCGCGAGGCCCAGAGCGAGGCGCGCGAGTGGATCCAAGGGCGCCTGGCCGCCGAGTATCTCCCCGAGGCGCCGCCGATCTACCGGTCGCGGAAGACCGCTCAGGAGGCTCACGAAGCGATCCGGCCCACCGACTCCGCGCGGGAGCCGAAGGCTCTGGCGAGGTTCCTGACGCGGGAGCAGCTGGCCCTCTACCGCTTGATTTGGGAGCGGTTTCTGGCGAGCCAGATGCGCCCGGCCGTGTACGAGACCGTCTCCGCTGATATTCAGGCCGGGGAATGCCTCTTCAGGGCTCAGGGCTCGACGCTACGCTTTCAGGGATTCATGGCGGTGTACGTGGAGAGCCGGGAGGAGTCCGAGACGACCTCTGAGGAGGAGGCTGAAGCCATTCTTCCCCCGCTGGAGAGCGGAGACGTTCTGACGCTCCTCGCCCTGGAACCCAAGCAACACTTCACCCAGCCACTGCCCCGCTACACCGAGGCCTCGCTGGTGAAGGAGCTGGAAGAGCGGGGGATCGGACGGCCATCCACGTATGCCCAGATCATGAGCACGATCCTGGAACGCGGATACGTGAAGCGGGAGCGAGGCGTCCTGTTCCCGACCGAACTCGGGAGCCACGTGACGGACTTCCTGCTTCCGCACTTTCCCGAGGTCATGGACGTGGAGTTCACGGCAAAGCTCGAGGAAGCGTTGGACCAGATCGAGGAAGGGCATACGCCGTGGGTGACTCCGATCCGCGGCTTTTATAAGCGGCTCACAGAAGACCTGAAGAAAGCCCGCCAGAGTGATCCCCAGGCGACTGATCAGAACTGCCCTCAGTGCGGGAGCCCCCTCCGCGAGCGGTGGGGCCGGTTCGGCAAGTTCCTCGCCTGCTCAGGCTATCCCGAGTGCAAGTTTACCCAGTACCTGGACGGGGATGGCCGGGGGCGGAGTGAGGATGTCCCCACCGGTGAAGTTTGCGACAAGTGCGGCCAGCCCATGGTGATTCGGGAAGGGCGCTATGGAAGGTTCCTTGCCTGCCGGGGCTACCCTGAATGCAAGAATACCAAGCCCCTGACCACCGGCATCGCATGTCCCCAGGACGGCTGCGGGGGCCAGCTCGTGGAGCGACGCTCCCGGCGGGGGCGGGCGTACTACACCTGTTCCCAGTACCCCACCTGCACGTTCGTGCTCTGGCAACGGCCGGTGCCCGAGCCCTGCCCCGAGTGCGGGGCTCCGTTTGTTCTTGAGCGGATGGCGAGGGGGAGAACGCTCGTGCGGTCCTGCTTCCGGAAGGCGTGCGGCTACAAACAGGCAGTTGAGGAAGTCCCGGTGGTGTAATGGATCCCGTGGAGAGCTTCCTTCAGTATCTGGCTGTCGAGCGTGGGGCTTCGCCTCACACGCTCAGGAGCTACCGGACTGACTTCAAAGAATTCACCGCCTTCCTTGCCCGGCGCGGGATCACCCATCTGAGCGCGACCGACTCTCGAACCATCCGGGCTTACCTCGCCTGGCTCCACGACCGGCGGCTTAGCCGAACCACCATCGCCCGGAAACTCGCTGTCTTGCGGAGCGGCTTCCGCTTTCTAACCCGCCGCAGGCTGATGTCCAGGAACCCCGTTCGGGAGGTGGGGATCCCCAGACTTCCTAAGCGGCTCCCGTCTTTCCTTCCCATCGATGAGGCCTGGGGGCTCATGGAATCCTCGACGCCAGACACGATCCAGGGAAAGCGGGATCGGGCGATCCTTGAGGTCCTCTACGCCACCGGCCTCCGGGTTTCCGAGCTGTGTGGGTTGGACTCGGCTGACCTCAATGGCTTTCAGGGGAGCGTGCGGGTGCTCGGCAAGGGAAACAAGGAGCGGATCGTGCCCATCGGGGACCAGGCCCTGCGCGCCCTCGATGCCTATTTGGCTGTCAGACCTCCGGGCGATGGGCCCCTCTTCCAGAACAGACGGCGTGGCCGCCTCACGGCCCGTAGCGTCCATCGCATCGTCAGGGCCCGGGCGAGGATGGCAGGGCTCGCCAGTCCGGTGAGCCCGCATACCCTTCGCCACACCTTCGCCACTCACATGCTGGACCAAGGGGCTGACCTTCGGCTGATTCAGGACCTTCTGGGGCACAGCCGGCTGTCGACGACCCAGAAGTACACCCACGTGAGCGCGGACCGGCTGATGAAGGTGTATGACGCTGCGCATCCGAGGGCTCAGGCGACGGGGGTTAGGGAGGACTCATCGAAGTTGGGTGCAGGAACCAAGAGAGGCCGGGCATGAGCGCGGGCACCTTCCGGGCAACGACCATCGTCTGCGTGCGTCACAAAGGGCGAGTGGCTCTGGCCGGGGATGGCCAGGTTTCGATCGGCCAGACCATCGTCAAGGCCGGGGCGAGGAAGGTGCGCAAGGTGTACCACGACCGGGTTCTGGCCGGCTTCGCCGGCGCCGCCGCGGACGCCATCGCGCTCTTCGGGAAATTCGAGGCTAAACTCGAGGAGCATCGGGGAAATCTGCCTCGAGCCGCCGTGGAGCTGGCCAAGGAATGGCGGACAGATCGGATCCTCCGGCGGCTTGAAGCGCTCCTGGCGGTTGCGGATCGGGAGCATTCATTCATCATCTCCGGAACCGGGGAGATCATCGAGCCCGACGACGACATCATCGGCATCGGCACGGGCGGCCCGTTCGCGCTCGCCGCTGCCCGGGCGCTCGTAGCCCACTCCGATCTTGACGCCAAGCAGATCGTCGAAGAGGCCATGCGGATCGCGGCATCGATCTGCGTCTACACCAACGACCGGATCGCAGTGGAGGAACTGTGAGGCCCTCCCTTGACCGGATGGCGCCGCTCACGCCCGCCCAAATCGTGGCTGAGCTGGATCGCTACATCATCGGGCAGGAGAAGGCCAAGCGGGCGGTGGCCATCGCGCTTCGAAACCGGTGGCGGCGGCAGAACCTGCCGCCCGAGCTTCGGGACGAGGTGGCCCCGAAGAACATCATCATGATCGGGCCCACCGGCGTGGGAAAGACCGAGATCGCCCGCCGACTGGCCAAGCTGGCCCAGGCTCCGTTTCTTAAAGTCGAAGCCTCCAAGTATACCGAGGTCGGGTACGTGGGGCGTGACGTGGAGTCCATGATCCGCGACCTCACCGAGCTCGGGGTCAACATGGTGAAGGCCGAGATGACTGAGGCGGTTCGGGAACGGGCCGAAGCGCTGGCTGAGGAGCGCCTGCTCGACCTGCTCCTGCCCCGACGGGCCCGTGAGCCGTTCCAGAGCCAGACCCTGGAAGAGGTTTCCCCAGAGGCCTCGCGGCAGGCCACGAAAGAAAAACTGCTTCAGCAGCTCAGAGCGGGGCGTCTCGACGAGCGGCTCATCGAGCTGGAAGTCCAGGCTCAGGTGACTCCCATCGTCGAGATCTTTTCGGGGCAGGGGATGGAAGAGATGGGGATCAACCTGAGGGAAATGCTCTCGGGGATGCTCCCCACCAAGACGAAGCGGCGCAAGGTGAAGATCGCCGAGGCCAAGCGGATTCTCGCCCATGAGGAGGCCCAGAAGCTCATCGACATGGATGAGGTCATCACCCAAGCCCTCCATCGCGTTGAGAACTCAGGATTCATTTTTATTGACGAGCTGGATAAGATCGCGGGCTGGGAGTCCGGGCACGGGCCCGACGTCTCTCGCGGAGGGGTCCAGCGGGACCTGCTCCCGATCGTTGAGGGGTCCACAGTCACGACGAAGTACGGAATGGTCCGCACCGATCACATCCTGTTCATCGCCGCGGGCGCCTTTCATGCGACGAAGCCCTCTGACCTGATCCCCGAGCTGCAGGGCCGGTTCCCGATCCGGGTGGAGCTGGACCCGTTGACCAAGGAGGACTTTGTTCGGATCCTGACCGAACCACAGAACGCGCTGATCAAGCAGTACGTGGAGCTTCTCAAAACCGAAAGGGTCACGCTTCGTTTTACTCCTGACGCCGTGGAGGCGGTGGCGGAGATGGCGACGCGCGTCAACGAACGCACGGAGAACATCGGAGCCCGGCGCCTCTACACCATCATGGAGAAGCTTCTGGAGGACATCTCGTTCGAGGCTCCGGACATGCCTGGAAAGGAGCTGACCCTGGACGCGGGCTACGTCCAGGCCCGGCTGGCCGACCTGGTCAAAGACGAGGATCTGTCCAGGTATATTTTATGAGCATGGCGACTCAGGACATGGCAACGCTGGTCCAGCGAGCGGAGATCCTCATGGAGGCCCTGCCCTACATCCGGGCCTTTCAGGGGAAGACCCTGGTGATCAAGTACGGCGGCGCTGCCATGGAGCAGGCAACCCTCAAAGCCTCCTTTGCCTTGGACGTGATCCTCCTCCGCTCCGTGGGGATCAATCCCGTCATCGTCCACGGGGGCGGGCCCCAGATCGGTGCCCTGATGAAGCGGCTCGGCAAGGAGCCTGAGTTCGTGGGCGGCATGCGGGTCACCGACGCCGAGACCATGGAGATCGTTGAGATGGTCCTGGTCGGCAAGATCAATCAGGAGATTGTGGGCCTCATCAATCACCACGGAGGCCGGGCCGTGGGGCTCTCGGGAAAGGACGGCGACCTGATCCGGGCCCACCGGCGCCTGCATCGCACCCCTGACGGCGAAGAGGTGGACATCGGTCTGGTGGGGGAGGTAGAGGCCGTGAACCCTCAGGCCATCCGCCTCCTGGAAGAGAACGGCTTCATCCCGGTTATCGCGCCTGTGGGCGTCGGCGCCAACGGGGAGACCTACAACATCAACGCCGACCTGGTGGCGGGGGAAGTGGCGGCTGCGCTCGCCGCAGAAAAGATGATTCACCTCACCGATGTACAGGGGATTCAGAGCGAAGACGGCCGGTTGGTTTCGACGCTCGCCAAGAAGGACGCCGAGCGGTTGATGACCGCTGGAGTTATCAATGGCGGGATGGTGCCGAAAGTGGAATCGGCGCTTCGAGCCCTGGAGGGCGGCACGGCGAAGGCCCACATCATTGATGGCCGAATTCCTCACGCCATCCTCCTTGAGGTCTTCACCAAGGAAGGGATCGGCACCGAAATTGTCCTTTGAGGAGCGAGGGGTGGACACCAACACGCTGATTCAGTGGTCAGAGAGCTATCTCATGGACACCTACGCCCGGTACCCGCTCTGCTTAGTCCGGGGCGAGGGGGTCCGGGTCTGGGACTCCGACGGCAAGGAGTACCTGGATTTCACCGGAGGGCTCGTGGTGCTGGCGCTTGGGCATTGCCACCCCCGCGTGGTGGGGACGATCCAGGAGCAGGCAGCGACGCTGATCCATACGAGCAACTTCTTCCACAATCCGCCCACTATTCAGCTCGCGAAGCTTCTCGTGGAGCACTCCTTTGCTGACCGGGTGTTCTTCTCGAACTCCGGTGCCGAAGCGAACGAGGCGGCCCTGAAACTGGCTCGGAAATATGCCAAGGAGGCCTTCTCCAGCGACCGCTATGAGATCATCGCGACCCGAAATTCCTTTCACGGCCGGACCCTGGCCACGGTCACGGCCACTGGCCAGGAGAAGTACTGGCACGGCTTTGAGCCGCTGATGCCCGGATTCAAGCACGTCCCATACAACGACCTCCGCGCTATGGAGCGGGCGATCGACAACCGAACAGCTGCGATCCTCGTCGAACCTCTCCAAGGAGAGGGCGGGGTCGTGGTCCCTGACGACGGCTACCTTCCGGGACTTCGGAAGCTCTGCGACGAGGCCGGGGTCTTGCTGATCCTGGATGAAATCCAGACCGGCATGGGGCGCACGGGAGCGCTCTGGGCGTATCAGCACGCGGGGGTGGAGCCCGACATCATGACCGTGGCGAAGGCTCTGGCCAACGGGATCCCCATCGGTGCCACGCTGGCCACCGAACGGGTGGCGGGAGCCTTCACCCGCGGAAGCCACGGCACCACGTTCGGCGGGAATCCCTTCGCCGCCGCAGTCGGGCTGACCACGCTCACCACCCTCCTTGAGGATAGGCTTCCAGAACGCGCCGCCAAAATGGGGCGGCTCCTCATGGACCGGCTCCAGGCGTTGAAGCCCACCCGTCCGATCATCAGAGAGGTCAGAGGGAGGGGGCTCCTGATCGGGATCGAGCTCACTGTCCCGGCGGGACCAGTAGTAACGGTGTGCCGAGAACACGGGCTTCTGGTTCTGACTGCAGGGGAAAACGTCCTACGGCTCGCTCCGCCCCTCATCGTGGAGGTAACTTCTATGGAGCGGGCCGTGGCGATTCTGGATTCGGCCCTCGCCAAAACGGCGCCATGACCCATCTCCTCTCGATTCGAGATCTGACGCGGGAGGACGTTCTCCGCCTCTTCAGGCTTGCTGCCGAGCTGAAGGCCAGGCAGAAAGCTGGTGATCGGGCCACGCCCCTCGCCGGCAAAACCCTGGCCCTGGTGTTCGAGAAGCCTTCCCTCCGCACCCGGGTGACCTTCGAGGTGGGGATGGTCCACCTGGGGGGGCGGGCCATCTATCTCTCGGCCCAGGAGATTGGTCTGGGGGCGCGGGAATCGGTTCCGGACGTGGCGCGGAACCTGGGGCGCTGGGTAGATCTGATTGCCGCGCGCACGTTCAGCCACGAGACTGTGGAGAGCCTGGCCTTGCACGCGGGGGTCCCCGTAGTCAACGGCCTTTCTAACGCGGAGCATCCCTGCCAGGCCCTGGCCGACTTCTTCACTCTCTGGGAGCGCGGCTTGGACCTGGCCAAGATCCGGCTGGCTTGGATCGGCGATGGCAACAATGTCTGCCACTCGATCATCCTGCTGGCGGCTCTCACCGGCACCTCGGTGGTGGTGGCTTGCCCCCCGGGTTACGAGCCGGACCGCGCGATCCAGGCGGCGTGCAGAGAGCTGGGCGGTCAGCTGACAATCACCCACGAGCCCAGAGATTCGGCGCTTGGCGCCGATGTCCTCTACACGGACGTTTGGATCAGCATGGGGCAGGAAGCGGAGCGGGAGCGGCGGCTCGAAGCCTTTCGGCGCTTTCAGGTCAACGAGACCCTTTTAGGGTTCGCCAAACCCTCGGCGGTGGTCATGCACTGCCTGCCCGCTCATCGGGGTGAAGAGATCACTGACGCCGTGGTGGACGGCCCGCGGAGCCTGGTGCTGGACCAGGCCGAAAACCGGCTCCACGCCCAAAAGGCGGTGCTCCTCACGCTCCTCGGGGGCGGCGATGTTTGACCGCATCTTCTTCGAGCGGCAGTTCTCCGACCAGACGCAGCAGTTCTGCCGAGAGCAGAATGTTGCCGCCCCGGTGGTGGAGTTGCTCCTGGACGACGGAACCGTGCTCCGCTTGCGAGCCATTACCCAGACCAGGGAAAGTTGGCTCGGCCTCTCCGTCCATGGGGACGGCGGCAAAGCCCGGCTGGTCCTCTGCCTGTACTTCACCATCAAGCGGATCACCTTTTTAGCCCCTTCTTCCGCCAAGGATGGGGTCTTCTCGCCCCAACCGAACCCCTGAGGAGCCCGCTGTGACGTTCGTCCCGCGGAAGGTAGTGCTTGCCTACTCGGGCGGTCTCGACACCTCGGTCATCCTCCGGTGGCTGATCGAAACCTACGGCTGCCAGGTCATCGCCTTCTGCGCCGACCTGGGCCAGGGGGACGAGCTTGCCCTCGTTCGCGACAAGGCGCTCCGGACCGGGGCCTCAAAGGTGATCGTCGAGGACCTCCGGGAGGAATTTGTCCGTGACTTTGTCTTCCCTATGCTCAGGGCCAACGCGGTGTACGAGGGAGGGTATCTGCTGGGTACCTCCATCGCCCGGCCGCTCATCGCCAAGTGGCAGGTGGAGATTGCCCTCCAGGAGGGGGCGGACACCGTGGTTCACGGGGCCACCGGCAAGGGGAACGACCAGGTCCGCTTCGAGCTTGCCTACGCGGCGTTGGCCCCCCAGCTCAGGGTGATTGCGCCGTGGCGGGAGTGGGAGTTGAACTCGCGCTCGGCCCTCCTCGAGTTCGCCGAGCGTCACGGCATTCCTGTCCCAGTGACCGCGGAGCGGCCCTACTCCATTGACCGGAACCTTTTCCATATCTCCTATGAAGGCGGGATCCTCGAAGATCCCTGGGTTGAGCCTCTGGAGAAGATGTTCCTCCTGACCAGCTCTCTGGAGTCTGCCCCGGACGTGCCGGCGTACGTGGAGATTGATTTCGAGTCTGGCGACCCCACGGCCGTGGACGGCAAAACGCTCAGCCCGAGAGCCCTGCTCGAACGGCTGAATCGCCTGGGGAGCGAGCACGGGGTCGGGCGAGTTGATCTTGTGGAGAATCGCTACATCGGGATGAAGTCTCGGGGAGTGTACGAAACGCCGGGGGGAACCATCCTGCACGTGGCCCATCGAGCCCTGGAGTCCCTCACTTTGGACCGGGAAGTCCTCCACCTCCGCGACAGCCTGGTGCCCCGCTACGCCGAGATGATCTACTACGGCTACTGGTTCGCCCCCGAGCGCGACGCCCTCCAGCGCTTCATCGATGAAGCCCAGAAGGATGTGACCGGAAGTGTGAGGCTCAAGCTCTACAAGGGAAACGTGACGGTGGCGGGGCGGAGGTCGTCGCGATCCCTCTATCGGGCCGACTTCGCGACCTTCGAAGCTGATCAGGTATACCGCCAGAAGGACGCCGAGGGGTTCATCAGCCTCCAGGCCCTACGCCTCAAGATCCGAGCGCTCCGCGACAGGCTCGGACGGACGCCAACTCCACACGCTTCTCCTGAACCTCCCCCGGAGGGCAGATAGCCTCCGGGGCCCCGCGCTCAACGCGTGGAGGCGGCCTCGAATCAAGCCGAACTCTGATGCGGGTACACGTGGCGATGACACCCGCTGACGTCTCGGCAGACGGCCTCAATGGTCAGAGCGCGGTGGTCATCGACGTATTCCGGGCTTCCACCACTATCGTCACTGCGCTGGCCAATGGCGCTCGGATGCTGATTCCGGTCCTGACTTCAGCGGAAGCTCGGGCCCGGGCCAAGGACTTCCCGCCAGATGCAGTGCTCCTCGGAGGTGAGCGGGGGGGAGAGCCGATCGAGGGCTTTCAGCTGGGGAACTCGCCGATCGAGTACACGCCCGAGCGGGTTCGGGACAAAGTCGTGATCTTCACGACCACCAATGGCACCCGAGCCCTGGCCGTGGCGGCCCCGGCCGGAGTCACAGCCGTGGGCGGACTGGTAAACGTGAAGGCGGTGGCCAGGTGGGCGGCGGCCCAGGGTCGGGACCTCACCGTCGTCTGCTCAGGAGACGCGGGAAGCCTGTCGCTGGAGGACACCGTTTGCGCCGGTCTCCTCCTGGAACTGCTGGTCGAAATGGCGTGCCCGCTGGAGGCCACCGATGCTGCCCGTGCCTGCCGGATCGTGGCCGCCCACTATCGCCCGCAGCTCGCTCGTCTCCTCGTGGATTCCGCCTGGGCCCGCGAGCTGGTCCGGCTTGGCCGTCGCGAGGACGTTTCGGCGTGTCTCGCGCTGAGTGTCTTCCCGGATGTTCCAGTCCTGGAACGTGGCGTTGTCACCCGGTCCGCTTGATGCGGGTTCCTTGACATCCCGGAGAGGGGAATCTCATAATGATGCGCTGGGTTTCCATGACTCGAGCCAGAACTCCCGCGCGTGGTTCCAACCGTGACTGACCTCGTAAACCTCCCCATTGGCCTCACGCTCGCTCGCATTGTCCTCGTCCCCTTCGTGGTCATGTTTCTCATCTCTTCCTCCCGGGTGCACGTCATCATCGCGGCAGTGATCTTCGTCGCCGCCTCTCTCACCGATTGGCTGGACGGCCTCCTCGCCCGGCGGCGGAACCAGGTCACGACCCTCGGCAAGCTCCTGGACCCGGTCGCGGACAAGCTGCTCGTCGTCGCCGCGCTGGTCGCGTTGGTCCAGATCGACCGGGTTCCGGCGTGGATGGTCTTTGTCATCGTGGGTCGGGAGCTGGCGGTGACAGGGCTCCGGGCGATCTCCGCGTCAGCGGGTGTGATTGTGCCTGCCTCTCAACTCGGCAAGTACAAAACCATGAGCCAATATGTGGCGATCACGCTCCTGATCCTCGAAAAAGGAGTCCCTCCCGAGTCCGTACCGTTTCACTGGCTCTCGTACGCGGCGCTCTGGGTGGCGCTGGTCCTCACCGTGGCATCCGGCATCGACTACTTCATCCGGTTTTTCAGGAAGGCCGACTTCTACGCCTTGGTGCGGGACGAAGAGCGATGGCCCTGAGCCTCGCCTGGTTAGGACTGGTGTACCTGGTTGGCGCTGTGCCGGTGGGCTACCTTGTGGCCCGCGCCTTCGGTGGGATGGACATCCGCCGGCAGGGCAGCGGCAACATCGGTGCCACCAACGTGCTGAGGACCCTCGGCAAGGGGCCGGCAGCCCTCACCTTCGCGGGTGATGTGGCCAAGGGATGGGTCGCCGTGTGGCTTGCCGAGGCGATCGGCCCTGAACTTTGGTGGGGGGCGGCGGGGGCGGTGCTGGCTGTCGTTGCCAACTGCTGGTCGGTCTTCCTCGGGTTTCGGGGCGGCAAAGGTGTGGCCACCGGGCTCGGCGCATTCCTCCGACTGCTGCCGCTGGCGACGCTCCCTGCAGTGCTCGTGTGGGCGGTGGTCGCGCTCACTTTCCGGTACATCTCCCTGGCCTCCCTCACCGCGTCAGTCTGTCTCCCGCTCGGCGCTTTCCTCCTGGGGTATCCGGTCCAGTCCGTCGTGGCAGCGGCGGCCGCGGTCCTGATCGTGCTGGTGCGCCACAGGGATAACCTGGCTCGCCTCTTTTCTGGAACCGAGCGGAAACTGGGAGAGCGGGCCTCAGTGTCATGACCCTTCCCAATGCTGTGGCGGTGGTGGGTGGCGGGGGCTGGGGCACTGCACTGGCCATTCACCTGACCCGGCTGGGGATCACCCCTCGGCTCTGGGTCAGAGAGCCCGAGCTGGTCGAGCTGATGCGGGAAAAGCAGGAGAATGCCTGGTACCTCCCGGGCGTTCACCTCCCGCCCGAAGTCAATCCTACCCCAGCGCTGGTCCAGGCCCTCGAGGGCGCGGAGCTCGCCCTTCTGGTCGTCCCATCGCACGCCTTCGCGAGTGTGATGGAAGCCGCTCGGCCTTGGGTTCGCCCGGGTCTGCCGCTCCTCTCGGCGACGAAGGGGTTGGACCCGGTGGGGGACCGCCGCATGTCAGAGACCCTGGCTAAGATCTTCCCGTCGAGCCCTACGGCAGTGCTCTCGGGCCCGACCTTCGCCCGGGAAGTGGCGCTCGGGCGTCCCACCGCCGCGGTTCTCGCTTCGGCCGACCCTGATCTGTCGGTGCGTTTTCAGCGAATGCTGGCCTCCAGAGAATTCCGCCTCTACACCAACCGAGATGTCGTCGGGGTTGAGCTGGGCGGCGCGCTGAAGAACATCATGGCTATCGCCACGGGGATCTCCGATGGCCTGGGGCTGGGGGAGAACGCGCGGGCCGGGCTCATCACCCGCGGCCTTGCCGAGATCACCCGATTGGGCGTGGCGCTCGGCGCCTCACCGCTCACCTTCGCTGGCCTGGCGGGACTGGGCGATCTGGTCTTGACCTGCACGGGCTCACTCAGCCGGAACCGAGCCCTTGGACTGGCGCTCGCGGAAGGCAAGAGCCTGGCAGAGGCCCAGGCGGAGACCCGAATGGTGGCTGAAGGGGTGAGGACCACTGAGTCCGCTCTCCGGCTCGCTCGTCGGGTGGGAGTGGCGCTTCCCATCTGTCAGGAGGTTGGAGCTGTGCTCTTTGAGGGAAAGCCTCCGCGGTCAGCGCTGGCCGCGCTCCTCGAGCGCGAGGTTCGTCCCGAGGAAGATCCGGCGTTGTTGAAATCGTTCACGGGGAGCCCGCGGCATGCCTGAGCTCAGGAAGGACCCGGTTGTCGGGCGATGGGTCATCATCTCAGCGGAGCGGGGCCTGCGCCCCGCCGATTTCGGTCAGAATCCCGTGAAGCTCCGGGAAGGGCCGTGCGTCTTCTGCTCGGGCAACGAGGCCAAGACCCCGCCTGAAATCCTGGCGTCCCGGCCCCCTCAGAGTGCTCCGAACACTCCAGGCTGGTCCCTCCGGGTCGTGCCCAACAAGTTCCCCGCCCTCCGGATCGAAGGGGAGCTGGAGCCCTCGGGCGAGGGGCTCTATGACCGGATGAACGGGGTCGGCGCCCATGAGGTGATCATTGAAACGCCCGACCACCACGCCACGCTGGAAAGCCTGCCGGTCTCGGCGGCGGCCGAAATATTTTGGGTCTACCGGGAGCGGGTTGTGGATTTAAAAAAGGATCCTCGCTTCGAGTACGTGCTGATCTTCAAGAACCATGGGGAAGCCGCCGGTGCGTCCTTGGAGCATTCCCACTCCCAGCTTATCGCGACCCCCATTGTTCCCATCATGGTGGCGGAGGAGCTGGTCGGATCCGCCCGCTACTTCAGGCTCAAGGAGCGCTGCGTCTGGTGCGATATGATCCGGCAGGAACGGCAGGAGGGCGGGCGCATCATCCTGGAAGAGGACGGCTTCATTGCGTTCGCTCCATTCGCTCCGCGCTTTCCCTTCGAAACCTGGATCCTGCCCGAGACTCACTGCTCCGCCTATGAGGAGATTAGCCGGGAGGAGGTAGACGCCTTGGCTCGGATCGTTGGGGAGCTGCTCCGACGGATGAACCGGGTGCTCCAGGATCCACCCTTCAACTTCATGCTCCATACGGCCCCCCTGAAGGACCCGGCGGCGGAGTACTTTCACTGGCACCTTGAGGTCATTCCCAAGCTCACCAGGGTGGCGGGGTTTGAGTGGGGGAGCGGCTTCTTCATTAACCCGACCCCTCCCGAGGAGGCAGTTCACTATCTCCGGGGGGAGGTCTCGTAACGCATCCCCTTAAGTTGACAGAGTTCAAGGGCTTTGCTAGAATTCGCCCGAATTTCGCGGGAATAGCTCAGGGGAAGAGCACTACCTTGCCAAGGTAGGGGTCGCGGGTTCAAATCCCGTTTCCCGCTCCATGTTTGGGATTTCGGTTCACATTTGAACTGGGACAGTTTCTTCGTGGCGGCGTAGCCAAGTGGCCAAGGCAGAGGTCTGCAAAACCTCTATTCAGCGGTTCAAATCCGCTCGCCGCCTCCAACGTCCTTGAGCTTCAGGTTGCGCCGGGGTGGCGGAACTGTAAGCCGCAATGCGTGGCCCCGGCGGTCGGCTGTGGATCAGGGTTATTGCGTTAATGCCGGGGTGGCGGAATTGTAAGGCGCAATGCGTGGCCGGGTCGTCTGGCTCGCAGGCAGCCGGTACGGAAACGCCGGGGTGGCGGAATTGGAAGACGCCGCGGACTTAAAATCCGCTGGCCCGATCGGGCCGTGGGGGTTCGAGTCCCCCCCTCGGCACCAGCGGGACGAGCAGCTCATCGACGGCTAACGCGCAGCGCTTGCGGAGGAAGGGAACCAGAGTGCAGACACTGAAAGTGGTGCGAAAGACGTTCACGCTCCTGAGCGAAAAGCGCACCGAGCTTCTCGACATCACCAAGCAGATCCGGGATATTATGCTCAGCGCAAACGTGAAAGAAGGAATTCTCCTCGTCAACTCGCTCCACACCACGGTGGCGCTGTTCGTGAATGAATTCCAGGCCGCCCTCATCGAGGATCTCAAGGCCATGCTGGACCGGCTGGTAAAGGAGCGGGGCAGCTACCGGCACGATGACCCGCGCTACTCGGACTGCGAGCGGGGCAACGCTCACTCGCATCTCAGGGCCGCACTCTTGAGCCGCAGCGTGGCGATCGGGATCAACCAGGGCGAGCTCTCCCTGGGCCGGTTTCAGTCCGTTATCTTCGCCGAGTTGGACGGGCCCCGGCACCGGACCATCGACGTCCAGATCATCGGGGTCTGAGCGCGCACCCATCGCCTCGCCGTGGGTCCCTCGCACCGCTTCGAAATCACCCGGTGAAGTCCTGTGAAGGTTGAGCAGGTCGGTCCCTATCTGTGGCGGATTCCCCAGGATGCGAAACCGGGGATGCGGGTTCCAGGGCTCATCCTGGCTGACGAATCCCTCATGGCTCAGATCCGCCGGGACGCCTCCCTCGAGCAGGTCGCCAATGCGGCGACTCTCCCGGGGATCGTCAAGGCCTCCCTCGCCATGCCGGACATCCACCAGGGCTACGGCCTGCCCGTCGGCGGAGTGGTGGCCACCGACGCCAAGGACGGGGTGATCAGTCCCGGCGGAGTCGGCTACGACATCAACTGCGGGGTCAGGCTCCTCCGGACCAACCTCACGGTTTCAGACGTTCAGCCTCGCCTCGCCAGCCTGGTTGACGGTCTTTACCAAGCGATCCCGGCCGGTGTCGGATCACGGGGAAAGGTCAAGCTCACCGCGACAGAGGAGCGCCGGGTCGTGGTGAAGGGGGCCGGGTGGGCAGTAGAGCAGGGATACGGCATCCTGGAGGACCTCCAGCGCATCGAGTCCGACGGCTCGCTTCCCGAAGCTGACCCGGACGCGGTCAGCCAGCACGCCTACGAGCGGGGTCGCGGGCAACTCGGCACTCTTGGCTCCGGGAATCACTTCCTTGAGGTCCAGGTCGTCGCGGAGATCTACGACGAGTCGGCGGCTCGTGTCCTGGGCCTCTTTCGCGACCAGGTCACGGTGATGATCCATACGGGGTCGCGGGGGTTCGGCCATCAGGTCTGCACCGATTACCTTCGCCGGCTGGAGGGCGCGATCAAAAAGTATGGGATCCAGCTGCCCGACCGGCAGCTCGCCTGCGCCCCGCTTGACTCCCCCGAGGCGAGAGATTACCTGGGGGCCATGCGGGCGGCAGCCAACTTCGCCTTCGCCAACCGCCAGTGCCTTGCCCACTGGACTCAGGACGCCTTCATGCGACTGTTTGGCATTTCCCCCAACGAACTCGGGATGGCCTTGGTCTATGACGTGGCCCACAACATCGCGAAAACCGAGGAGCACGAGGTGGACGGGGTGCGTCGGAGCGTCGTCGTCCACCGGAAGGGAGCGACCCGCGCCTTTCCGCCCGGTCACCCGGAGCTGCCAGCGGCCTACCGAGAGATCGGTCAGCCGGTGCTCATCCCCGGCGACATGGGGCGGTACTCCTTTGTGCTGGTCGGGACCGCCGCCTCCATGCGTGAGACATTCGGAAGCACCTGCCATGGGGCGGGCCGGCTCATGAGCCGAACCGCCGCCGTGAAGGCTGCGAGAGGGCGCCAGATTGCTCGCGAGCTTGAAGCCAAGGGAATCCTGGTCCGGGCCACCGGCCGGGACGCTCTCGGAGAGGAGATGTCCGAGGCCTACAAGGACGTCAAGGATGTGGTGGAGGTGGTTGAGAAGTTCGGCATCTCCAGGAAGGTGGCTAAACTCCGTCCCATCGGGGTCATCAAAGGATAGCGATGTAGGATGCGAGCGAGCTGGAGCGAAGCGGCTTGGCGCTCCTGGTTCTCCTGGTGGACGAAACCGACGAGGCGTGGGCCGACCTGGTGCCTTACGTGCTTGCGGTGGTGAAGCTTGA